>QHVP01000182.1 GCA_003222295.1 Acidobacteriota bacterium
GTAGAGCCGGATGGCCACGAAGAGCGCCTTCTGCCCCACCATGAGGTAGGCCGTCACCAGCATCCCGGCCGCGCAGAGGATCACGACGTCGTCGCTGCTCATCGCCTTCGCCTCAAAGGAACCGGAGGGCCAGGGCCAGGAAGCCGAGGCCCAGGGACACGGCCATGAGCTCCGGGACCCGGAAGAAGCGGAGCTTGGCGTTGGTGGCCTCGACCACCGTGACGGCCACCGCGAGCAGGAACACCTTCCCGGCGTACAAGGCGACGGCCAGGCCCACCGCGATGGGACTGACGCTGACGGCGAGACCCAGGGGCAGGAAGAGGTTGGCCAGGACGGTCATGAAGAGGAGCTCCTTCAGCGCGGAGGCCCACTCCACCAGGGCCAGATCGGGCCCCGCGTATTCGAGCACCATCGCTTCATGGATCATGGTCAGCTCGAGGTGCGTCGCCGGGTTGTCCACGGGGACGCGGCCCGCTTCCGCGATGAGGACGATGAAGAGCGCGGCCGCGGCCAGCAGCTCGCTGGGATGGCCCGAGATGCCGCGCGAGATCGTCGCGCGCACCAGGTCGCCCAGGTTGAGGGAGCCGCCCCACAGCGCGACCGCGAAGAGGCCCAGCATCAAGGCCGGCTCCGCGAGCGCGGCCACCGTCATCTCGCGGCTCGAGCCCATGCCCCCGAACGGGCTCCCGGTGTCGAGCGAAGCCGTGGCGAGCGCGAAGCGGCCCAGAGCGAGCAGGCCGACGAAGACGAGGATCCCGCCCGCCTGCTCGAGGGGCGCCCCCGCGAAGAGCACGGGTACGAGCGTCGTCGCCGCCACCGCGGTCGCAAAGTAGACGCGCGGCCCGGCGACGAAGACCCAGGAGGCGGTCTCCGAGCGCACCGGCTCCTTGCGCAGGAGCTTGGCGAGGTCGTAGTAGCCCTGCAGCAGCGGAGGGCCCTGGCGGCTCTGGAACGCCGCCTTCATCTTCTTGATGGCGCTGCGGAGAAGCGGCGCCAGGGCGAGGAGGGCCGCCGCCTGCAGGGCGGCCGCGGCCAGCGATTGCGCGAGACTCACCGGCCACCTCCGAGCCAGAGCAGGAGGGCGATGCCCAGCACCAGCACGTAGGCGAGATAGGCGTGGAGGCTGCCGGCCTGGATCACCTTCATCCGCTCCGCCGCTCCCAGCACGCCACGGTTGAGCGGGCCGTACACGAACCGCTCGAAGGTCGGCTCGATCTCCGCCCGGTACCTCACCTCGCTCGGGAAATAGGGCGAGCCCTTTCCCACCCTCGACACCTCGCGTGTCGGGCGATAGATGGCGCTGAAGATCATCATCATGGGCTTGGAGAACGCGGTCGCCGTGTACTCCGTGCGCGCGGAGAGCTCCCCTCCGCATCCCCACGTCGGCGCGCGCCTCACCGCGTAGCGCGCAGCAAGGGACAGCGCCGAGGCGAGCCCCACCGCCATCAGGAGGGAGAGAGCCACGAGCGGCGGCGTCAGGTGGTCGAAGCGTCCGGGCCCGGGCGCGATGGTGAACTGTCCCCGCACCATCTCCGGCATGGGCCGCACGCCCGGCAGTGACGCCATCACGCCGTGGAGCCGGCCCAGGACCCAGCCGGGGGCCAGCCCGAGGACGAGACACAGGCCGGCCAGGCTGGCCTGGGACGCGAGCATGGTCCACGGCGACTCGTGCGCCTTCTCCGCGCCCGTCCCGCGTGGCCGGGCCAGGAACGTCATCCCGAAGGCCTTCACGAAACAGGCCGCCGCGAGCGCCGTCGTCAAGGCCATAAGGGCACCGGCAACGGGAAAGATCAGTCGGCTCAGCGTAGGCGTGGCCTGGAAGCCCCGGAGCAGGGCCTGGAAGAGGAGCCACTCGCTGACGAAGCCGTTCAAGAGTGGGAGGCCGGAGATCGCGGCCGCGCCCACCAGGAAGAAGAGCGCCGTCCAGGGCATCCGCTTCACGAGGCCGCCCATCTGTTCGAGGTTCCGCGTCCCGGTGGCCATGACGACGCCTCCCGCGCCCAGGAACAGGAGTCCCTTGAAGACCGCGTGATTGAGGACGTGATAGAGGCTCGCCGCGATCCCCAGCGCCGCCAGGTCTCCGCGCCCCGACGAGAGCGCCATCGTCGCCGCGCCCAGTCCGAGGAGGACGATCCCGGAGTTCTCGATCGTGCTGTAGGCGAGAAGCCGCTTCAGGTCGTTCTGGGTCAGCGCGTAGAGGACGCCGAGGATCGCGGAGAGTGAGCCGATCAGGGCGAGCGCGACGCCCCACCCCCACGCCGGTACGCCGAGCCCGAACACGCAGACGCGGAAGAGGCCGTAGATCCCGGTCGTGATCAGCACGCCGGACATGAGGGCGGAGACGCTGCTGGGCGCCGCCGGGTGTGCTTCCGGCAGCCAGATGTGGAGCGGGATCACGCCGGCCTTGACGCCGAAGCCGACAGAGAAGAGGGCGAAGAGGACGTCACGGAGGCCGCCCCGGGCCGGTGAGCCGGCCAGGATGTCGGAAAAGGAGAGCGAGCCGGAGTGGGAGGCCAGGATCATGAAACCGGCCACGAGGCATCCCGTTCCGACGTGGGACATGGCCAGGTAGAGATAGGCGGCGCGCCGGTGGGCCGCCGTCTCGTGCTCGGTGGCGACGAGCGCCGCCGTGGCCAGGGTCATGACCTCCCATGCGAACAGGAACGCGACGACGCCGTCCGCGACGAAGACCGCCTCCACTGCGGCCAGAAGGACGTTGAAGCCGGCGGCGACGAAGGCCGTCCTCTCCTTGGACACGGCGTGAGACAGGTAGCCGATGCTGTACACCGCGGCCGGGATGGCCAGCACGGCCAGGACGAGGAGAAACCAGGCGGAGAGGGGCGTCACCGCGTAACTGAACGAGATGCCCGAGGCGTCGTGCCGCAGCAGCACCCCCAGGCGCGGGACGCCGGTGCGCACGACCGACACCCCCACCGCCGCCGTGAGAAGCGAGGCCACGACGGAGCCCAGGAAGGCGAACCGGCGACACCATCGCGCCCGGCCCCCGAGCGCGAGCGCGAGCGCGACGGTGCCCAGGCGCACCGCGAAGGCGAGGGGGATCACGTCAGCCTCTCCACCAGAGCAGTACGACCAGGCTCACGACGAGCGCGATGACGTAGGCGAGGTAGGCATGGAGGCTGCCGGCCTGGATCACCTTCATCCGCTCCGCCACTCCGAGCACGCCGCGGGTGAGCGGACCGTAGACGAACCGCTCGAAGGTCGGCTCGATCTCCGCCCGGTACCGGACCTCGCTCGGGAAGTACGGCGCCTCCCCCACTCGCGACACCTCGCGCGTCGGCCGGTAGATCGCGCTGAAGATCATCATCAGC
>QHVP01000183.1 GCA_003222295.1 Acidobacteriota bacterium
GCCGGTTCACGTGCCGGTGCGGGTTGATGGTGGCATCGCCCGCGTCCGTGTAGTGGCCAACGATCACGTAGCGCCCGGCGTCGCGCAGCATCTCGAGGCCCTCCGGCACCGCCTGCGGGTTGCCCGTCGCCTCGATGACCGCATCCGCTCCGCGGCCGGCCGTGCGTGCGCGGACCCAGGCGACGCGATCGGCCGTCGCGGGCGTGTCCGCGAGGTTCAGCGTCTCGTCCACTCCGATCTCGCGCGCGATGGCGAGCCGCGGCGACGGAGCGCCAATCATGAGGACGGAGGCCGCTCCCGCCATGGCGGCGAACACGGCGGCATTGAGGCCCACGGGACCGCTGCCCTGCACCACGACGGTGTCGCCCAGAGCCACCCGGGCGCGCTCGACCGCGTGCAGCCCCGTGCCCAGGCCGCAGCCTCCACCCATGAACGCCAGCGGATCGACGCCGTCGGGCAGCGCCAGCAGCCGCACCCCCGGACGGATCTCGATCCGCTCGGCCCAGCCTCCGAGCACGCCGTCGCTGGCGCTGGTGGTGATGCCGTACACGCGCCGATGCGGGCAGCGCGTGGCGGTGCGGGCGACGAGGCAGTGCCAGCAGGCGCCGCAGTTCCCGAACACGTCGTAGAAGGTCACGAGCTGGCCGGTGGTGATTGGCCGTCCCTCGACGTCGTGGAGCGAGCCACCCGTCTCCAGAACGCGTCCGCAGCTCACGTGGCCGGGAGTGATGGGGTAGGGCACGCCCGCCAGGCGGCCGTGATGGAGGTGCACGTCCGTCCCGCAGACCTCGGACAGCAGCGTCTGCAGGACCGCGCCGCCGGGGGCGGGCCGCGGCGCCGGAAAGGCACGGATCTCGATCGGGGCCCGTGGAGCGGCCATGACGGCCGCGCGTATGGTGTCGGTCATCGCCTGGATTGTAGGGCTTGCCCCGCGCGCGGACGTCCGGAAAGATGATGGGCATCACGATGACGCGAAAGGCGGCGATCACCCTGCTGGCGTGCGCGGGTGTCGGCGCCATCCTCCCCGGCGCCGACCCGGCCCCCGCAAGGACGGCGCCCGCGCTGTGCGCCGTGCGCGTCAACGTGGTCGGATATCCACGGACGGAGGGGGCCCGCGCGCTCGTCCTCGCCGCGCGCCCCCTGCACGGCCGCCTGTTTCTCCAGGACGGCTCCGGGCGGACGATCCGGCAGACGACGCTGCCGCGGGCGAGCGCGGGAGCCTGGGGCACGGTCGGATATCACGCGGCGATCGACCTCGGTGCTCTCGATCAGGAGGGGGACTATCGCGTCGTCGTGCGGGCGGGCCGGGAAACCGCGGAAGCGCGCGTCCGCGTCTCCGCCTCCGCGCTGCGCGGCCTCATCCCCGGCCTGCTCTCGTTCCTGCGCCAACAGCGCTGCGGGTACAACCCGTTCCTGGACGGCATCTGCCATTCGTTCGACGGCCGCAGCGCGTACGGTCCGCATCCCGCCGGCACCTACGTCGACGCGCGTGGGGGCTGGCACGATGCGGCCGACCAGCTCAAGTACCTGCTGACCTCCAGCGCCGTGGTGGGTCAGCTCCTGACCGCGCATCGCTTGCGGCCGGACGTGTTCGAGGACGGCTTCGATGCGATGGGACGCCCGGGTGCGAACGGCCGGGCCGACGTCCTGGACGAAGCACGCTGGGGGCTCGAGTGGATGCTCCGCCTCCATCCCTCCGCCGACGAGCTCTACCACCAGGTCGCGGACGATCGTGACCACGTCGGTTGGAAGCTGCCCACGCAGGAGACCGCCGACTACGGCTGGGGCCCCGGCCGCGAGCGCGTGGTGTACTTCGCCGACGGCCGTCCCCAGGGACTCGGGCGCTTCGCGAGCGCATCAACGGGGATCGCGAACCTCGCCGGGCGATACGCGGCCGCGATGGCCCTCGCCTACCGGACCTGGCGGGACGATCCGCGCGAGTTTGCCTTCGCGCGCGCCTGCCTGCAGGCGGGGACCGAGGTGTACGCGATGGGCCGCGCCCGGGAGGGCGTCCAGCAGGGCAACTCCCATGGCTCCCCCTATCGCTACGGCGAGGAGACGTGGACGGACGACATGGAATGGGGCGCGGCGGAGCTCTTCCGGGCCACGGGCCAGCGCGCCTACCTGGACGATGCGATGCGGTATGGGCGTCTCGCGGGCGCGACGTCGTGGATGGGCCGCGAGGAGGTCTCCCACTACCAGTTCTTCCCGTTCGTGAACCTCGGCCACTTCGCGCTGGCCGAGGTCGCTCCCGAGATGCGGGCCGAGCTGGCCGCGTATTACGGAGAGGGAATAGAGCGGGCGCGTGCACGTGCCGCGCGCAGCCCGTACGAGATCGGCGTCCCCTTCGTCTGGTGCTCGAACAACTTCGTCGTCGGACTGGCCACGCAGATCGCCCTCCGCCAGAGGATGACGGGCGATCATGCGGACGCGGCCCTCCTGGCGGCGCAGCGCGATTGGCTCCTGGGGCGCAACCCGTGGGGAACGGCGATGCTGACCTTCCTGCCCGAGGCGCCTTCGCCGCGGCATCCGCACCTCAGCACCGTCCAGCTCACCGGCCGCCCGGTGACGGGCGGGCTCGTGGACGGTCCCGTGGCCGCGCGTGTGTTCGCGAGCCTCAAGGGCGTCACCCTCTCGGGGCCCGATCCCCTCGCCGCCTACCAGGGAGAAGCGGTCTACCACGACGACGCGCTGGACTACTCGACGAACGAGCCGACCCTGGACGGGACCGCGTCCACCGTCCTGCTCTTCGCGCTCATCGGCTGAGTGGCGCGGCGCCGGGCTTCAGGCGTAAGAGGCGGTCGTGCGTCCGGCCGCGAACAGCTTCACCAGGACGAGCCCGGCCACGAAGCCGCCGATGTGGGCCATGAAGGCCACCCCGCCCGTCTCCTCCGTCTGGGCCAGCGAGCCGATGCCGCTCACGAACTGGATGAGGATCCAGAGCCCGAGCATCACGTAGGCGGGTACGGCCGTGACGCCCCCGCGCATCAACACGCGCACGCGGTTGCGCGGAAACAGCAGCATGTAGCCTCCCAGCACGCCGCTGATCGCGCCCGAGGCCCCGACGCTGGGCATGCCCGAGTGGGAGTTGAAGGCGATGTGGGCGAGGCCGGCGGCCAGTCCGCACACCATGTAGAACAGGAAGTAGCGCACCTGCCCCATCACCTTGTTGAGGTTGTCGCCGAAGATCCAGAGGAAGAGCATGTTCCCCCCCAGGTGGGCCCAGCCCCCGTGCAGGAACATCGAGGTCACCAGCGTGGACCAGAAGGGGAGCGGGATGAGCGGCGCGATGTCGTGGCCGGTCGAGTACTCGCGCGGCACCACGCCCCAGGCCGTGATGAAGGACTGGAGCGCCCTCTCGGACGGTTGCGAGAGCTCCAGGAAGAAGGCGAGGACGTTGAGGGCGATGAGCGCCCAGTTCACCAGAGGAGGCGGGCCGCCCTGGATGTTCTCGTCACCGATCGGGATCATTCCCATCACGCCCTCCGTCGCTGACTGATTCTGTCCACGGAAGGGCGCGGACGGGGCGGGAGGGCGCGAAAAGCGCGGCGCGGAAGGGAGCGGGCTCAGCCCTGGTCGAGCAGGCACCGATGGAGCCGGTCGTCGGCCGCCATCTCCGGATGGAAAGTGGCCGCGAGAACGCGTCCCTGGCGGACGAGGACGGGCTCGCCGCTGAGGCGCGCGAGGACCTCGACCGCGGGGCCGGTGGCGGTGAGGCGGGGGGCCCGGATGAACACCCCGCGCATGGGCGCGTCGAACGTCGGCGCGGCGAGCTCCGCTTCGAACGACTCCGTCTGACGGCCATAAGCGTTGCGCTCCACGACCGCGTCGAGGAGACCGAGGCTCGGCTGGGGCGGCTGGACCTCCCGCGCGAGCAGGATGGCCCCGGCGCAGGTGCCGAGCAGGGCGCCTCCCTCCGCGTGAAAGGCCCGCAGCGCGTCGAGCCAGGGCGCGCCGTCCATCAGGCGCAAGAGGGCGGTGCTCTCGCCGCCGGGCAGGACGAGGGCGCGCAATCCCTCGAGGTCGGCGAGGCGCCGCACCTCGCTCACCTCGGCCCCGAGCGCCCGGAGGATGCGCGCATGCGCGGCGAAGTCGCCCTGCAGGGCGAGGACGCCGACGCGGGCGCCACTCACCAGCCGCGTTCCTGCAGGCGCTCGCCGGCGGGGAGGGCGGCCACGTCGAGACCGCGCATGGGCTCGCCCAGGCCGCGCGAGGCCTCCGCCACCGCTTGCGGGTCGGCGTGATGGGTCGTGGCCTTCACGATGGCCCGGGCGCGGGCGGCGGGATCGGACGACTTGAAGATCCCGGAGCCCACGAAGACGGCCTCCGCCCCCAGCGCCATCATCAAGGCGGCGTCCGCGGGAGTGGCGATGCCGCCGGCGGCGAAATTGGGGACGGGAAGCCGGCCGTCGCGGGCGACGCGCCGGACCAGCTCGTAGGGCGCGCCGAGGTCCTTGGCCTCGCGCATCAGCTCCTCCGGCCCCAAAGTGGCCAGGCGGCGAATGGCGGAGACGACCGCGCGCATGTGGCGCACCGCCTCCACGACGTTCCCCGTGCCCGCCTCGCCCTTCGTGCGCACCAGGGCCGCGCCTTCGCCGATGCGGCGCAGGGCCTCGCCCAGATCGCGGCAACCGCACACGAAGGGGACGGTGAACGCGTGCTTGTCGACGTGATACGCCTCGTCCGCGGGGGTCAGGACCTCGCTCTCGTCGATGAAGTCCACCCCGAGCGCTTCCAGTATCCGCGCCTCCGCGAAGTGGCCGATGCGGCACTTCGCCATGACAGGGATGGTCACGGCACGCATGATGGCCTCGACGATCGAGGGATCGGCCATCCGCGCCACGCCGCCTTCCTTGCGGATGTCCGCGGGCACGCGCTCGAGGGCCATGACCGCGACCGCGCTCGCCTCCTCCGCGATGCGGGCCTGTGCCGCGTCCGTGACGTCCATGATCACGCCGCCCGCGAGCATCTCGGCCAGGCCCGTCTTGAGCCGCAGCGTCCCCGTCTCCGCTTCCGTCATCGCGTGCCTCCCCCCTCCGCTTCCGCGCGCGCGCAGGCCAGGATGGCCCGTGCCGAGCGGTCGATGTCCTCTTCGGTGGTAGACCAGTTCGAGATCGAGATGCGCATGGCATCGAGGTCGTGCCAGCGCGTGCCCGCCATCCAGCACGTCCCCTCGCGCTGCACGCGTCCCACCACCGCCCGCGTGAAAGCGCCCGCGTCTCCGCTCTTCGGCTCGAGCCGCACCAGCACCTGGTTCAAGACGACTTCGTTGAGGATGCACACCTCGACGCCGGCCCCGGCCGCCCCGGCGCGGAGGCGGTCGGCCATGTGCGTGGCCAGGCGGCAGCAGCGCTCGACGAGCGCGGCCACGCCTTCGCGGCCCAGGCTGCGCAGCGCCGCATACACGGGGAAACCGCGCGCGCGACGCGAGAACTCGGGCGTCCAATCCTGCGGGTCGCGCTCGGCGCCGTCGGACTGGACGAGATAGGCCGCGCGCCCGGTCATGGCCGCCTTGTGCGCGACGTGGTCGCGGACGATGGCGATCCCGGAGTCGTAGGGGACGTTCAGCCACTTGTGCCCGTCCGTGGCCCACGAATCCGCGCGCTCCACGCCGCGGAAGAGATGCGCCCGCGCGGGGGCGGTGGCCGCCCACAACCCGAAGGCCCCGTCCACGTGCACCCAGGCCCCGCGCTCGTGGGCGATATCCGAGATCTCGCCCACCGGATCGAAGGCGCCCGTGTTCACGTTGCCGGCCTGGGCGCAGACGATGGTGGGACCGTCGAGGGAGGCGAGCGCCCGGCGCAGGGCGTCGACCTGCATCCGGCCCTGTGCGTCCGCGGCCACGCGCACCGCGCGCCCGCTGCCCAGGCCGAGAAGGCGCAGGGAGGTCAGGATCGTGACGTGCGCCTCCGCCCCCACCACGACGTGGACGGGGGGCGCGCCCCGGAGGCCGTCCTCCTCCACATCGTATCCCGCACGCGCCAGCACGGCGTGGCGTCCGGCGGCGATTCCGGTGAAGTTCGCCATCTGTCCGCCCGTGACGAAGCCGACGCTGGCGGAAGCGGGGAGGCCGAGGAGATCGAGCAGCCAGCCCGCGGCCACGTCTTCCACCACGGCCGCGGCGGGGCCGCAGGCGTAGAGGCCGGCGTCCTGGTCCCAGGCGGAGACGAGCCAGTCCACAGCCAGGGCGGCGGGGACGCTGCCGCCGATCACGAAGCCGAAGTAACGCGGCCCCGCGCTGGCGATGATCCCCCCGTCCTGGGCGGCCGCGGCCAGTCCCTCCACGACTTCCAGGGGAGCCTGGCCGTGGGCAGGAAGGGCGCCCCCCAGGCGGGCGGCCAGGCCCTCGCGGGTGGCGGTGGCGCCCACCGGGCGCTCGCGCAGGGACGCCAGGAACTGCTCGGCCAGGGCGGCGGTGCGGGACAGAAGCGGATCGCTCATCAGGCCTTTCCTTGAATGTGTCGATTCATTCTGAGCCTCGGCCCCTACGGCCGAGGAAGTTAATCTTGACTTGTCGCTATCGTCAAGAGGAATATTGTCACCATGACAATGTGGACACCGGACCTCCGCCAGCGCTCGGGCCCCCGCTATCTCGCCATCGCGGAGGCCCTGGCCGAGGACGCGGACGGGGGACGCTTGCACCCGGGCACGCGCTTGCCTACCCACCGCGACCTGGCCGACCGGTTGGGGGTCACGGTGGGCACGATCACGCGGGCCTACGCGGAGGCCACCCGGCGGGGGCTGGTCACGGGCGAAGTGGGCCGGGGGACTTTCGTGCGGGCACGGGCGCGGCCGGCGGCGGTGGCGGCGGGGCCCGAGGCGGGCGTCATCGACCTCAGCGCGAACCTGCCCCCGGCGGCGGCGGTCAAGCAGGAGGCGGCCACCCTCGCGCGCACCCTGGCCGCACTTTCCCGGCGCCAGGACCTCGGACGCCTGCTCGCCTATCCCCCCGAGGGGGGGGCACGTGAGCACCGCGCGGCGGGCGCGGAGTGGATCCGGCGCGGTGGGTTCGCGACGACCGTGGAGCGGGTGCTCGTCACGAGCGGGAGCCAGCACGGGATGACCGCCGTATTCGCCGGCCTGTTCGCTCCCGGCGACGTCGTCGCCACCGAAGCCCTCACCTATCCGGGGATGAAGACGCTGGCCGGCCTGCTCGCCCTCCGCCTGCAGGGCGTGGCCATGGACGAGCACGGCCTCCGGCCGGATGCCTTCGCGGCCGCCTGTCGTGCCCGCCGGCCGAAGGCGCTGTACTGCGTGCCGACCCTGCAGAACCCCACGACGGCGGTCATGCCGGCGTCGCGCCGTCAGGAGATCGCCGCCATCGCGCGGGATCATGGCGTGCTGATCGTCGAGGACGACGTGCACGGCCGGCTGCTCGCGCGCCCCCACGCCCCCCTGTCCACCTTCGCGCCCGACAACTCCGTGTACGTCACCGGCACCTCGAAGGTGCTCGCCCCCGGCCTGCGCGTCGGGTTCACGGTGGCGCCGCCCGCGCTCTCTCCGCGCATCGCCGCCGCCATCCGCGGCACGACGTGGATGGCCGCCCCCCTCATGGCGGAGATCGCCTCGCGCTGGATCCAGGACGGGACGGCCGAGACCATCCTCGCGCGCAAGCGCAAGGAAGCCGCGGCCCGCTACCGCATCGCCCGGAAGGCCCTGGAAAGGTTCGCGATCCAGGCCCATCCCGAGGCCTACCACCTGTGGCTCGCCCTGCCGAAGCCGTGGCGGGCCGAGTCCTACGTGGAGGCGGCGCGGCGGGCGGGCGTGGCCGTGACGGCGGCGTCGGCGTTCGCGGTGGGGCGCGCGGCGGCGCCGGAATCGGTGCGCGTGTGCCTGGGCGGCGCGCGCGATCAGGACGAGCTCGGACGCGGGGTGGCCCGGCTGGCCGCGCTTCTGGCCGGCAGTCCCGAAGCGCCGGTCGCGTCCGGACCCTAGCGGCGGACGACCCCGCTCAGCGCGGCGCGTGCCTTGGTCACCTCGAGGCGGGAGGCGTCCGCGCGCCGGCACTGCTTGACCAGCAGCGCGTAATAGCCCTTCGCGCGGGCCGCATCCCCGGCGGCCTCGGCCGCGCGGGCGGCTCCGGCGAGGCTGTGATATCGGCCGGGTGCGACGCGCAGGCTCGCGTCGTACGCGACGAGGGCGCCCGCCGCGTCTCCGGTCTCGAGGAGGAGGTCGGCCAGGGTCTCGCGCGCGGGCAGGATGGAGCCGGGGGTGACCGGGCTCTTGTCCGTCGCGTCTTCGAGGTCCGCGGCCGCGCGCATCAGGCGCACCGCCTCCTCCGCGCGTCCTTCCGACTGCGCGACGATCGCCGAGGCCTGGCCGCCGAGGACGCGGACCTGGTCGCCCCAGTAGGAATCGTTCTTCGCCCGCAGCCGGTCTTCGAGCTCCTGGAGGTGGGAGACGGCGATGCGAGCGGTGGGGAGGTCGGATTGCCGGGCGGCACCGACCGCGCGCGCGAACACGACGATGGCTTCCGCGTGCGGGAACTGCGCCCAGGGAAAGCTGGACGGGGCCAGCGTCAGTGCCGCCGCCCTGGCCCAATCGCGTCGTTCGAGCGCGTGACGCGCGGGCACGGCGGCGAGGGCGTAGGCGGCCGCGAAGTTCGGGACGTCGAGCGTGGGCACGCGTCCGATCTGCTCGAGCACACCGTCCGCCTCGGCGTCGCGGCCTTCCTGAAGGTAGGCGTACTCGAGGTAGTCCAGGGCGTGCAGCTCGTCGAAGGAGGTCGCCCCCGGGTGAAGGCGGGCGGCCACGCGGCGCGCGGCCTCCGCGGAGGCGAGGTTGGCCGCCACCGACTCCTCCCACAGTCCGAGCCTCGTGAAGATGTGGGACGGCATGTGCAGGGCGTGGGGAGCGGAAGGCGCGATGCGGGTGTAGGCGCGGGCCGCGGGCAGGGCCAGCTCCGCCAGCGGCGGATAGTCGAAGCTGTGGATGACGTAGTGCGCGATGCCCGGATGATCGGGGGCGCCGGGCAACACGGCGTTGAGGACCTCCGCCGCCTTCTTCTGCACGGTGTACGTCTTGTCGGCCGGAGACGCCGTTCCGAGCAAGGCCAGCCCGTAGAAGATCGCCGCCTCCTTGTCCGCCGGGTAGCGCGCGTGGACCTGCTCCATCGCGCCCGCGAATGCGGCCGATCGTGCGCGGTGATCCAGATGGTCGGCGCCGGTGTAGAACGCCTTCACCGCGGCCACGTAGTCCCGCTCGCGCGCCGTTGGCGGGGCGGGGGTCGCGGCCTTCTCGGCTTCGTCCAGCCCGCGCGCCAGCTCCGCCGCACTGGGGGCGGCGGTCGGGTTGGCCGCCGCCCAGATGGGATGGAACAGGGTCATGGCGATGCCCCAGTGCGCCATCGCGCAGGCGGGATCCGTGGCCAGCACGTCCTGGAACGCCCGCTCCGACTCCTCGTAGGCGAACGAGTGCAGGAGAGCGACCGCGCGCTGGAACCTCGGCCGCGCCGCCGCCGAGCAGGAGACGGCGAAGTCCACCGTCCCCAGCTTCTCGCCCGGGGCGACGGTGTGCTGGTGCGCTTCCTGGGCGAGAGCGGGGAAGGCGGCGACGGCGAGGAGCGCCGTCGCCGCGATCACGCGTCTACGGTCAGGGCCCGGTCGGCGCCGGCTTGCAGGCGTTGAGAGTGGCGGTGGGGTCGATCGCATCCTTGCCCTCGATCAGTTTGGCCACTTTGCCGTCTTTCCCGATCACGAACGTCACACGATTGGCGTAACCGGCGGGATTGGCCACACCGTAGGCCTTGGCGGCCACGCCCTCGGGATCGGCAAGCAGGGGGAACGGCAGGTTGAGGCTTTCCGCGAACTTGGTCTGCGTCTCCAGGTTGTCCATCGAGACACCCAGGACCTGGGCGTCTTGGTCGGCGAACTGCGCATGGACGTCGCGCAGCCCCGACATCTCCTTCGTTCAACCGCCGGTGAACGCCTTGGGGAAGAACGCGAGCACGACCGTCTTCTTGCCGCGGTAGTCGGCCAGCTTCACCGTCTTGCCGTTGGAGGCGGAGAGGGAGAAGTCGGGCGCGACGTCGCCGGGCCCCACGCGCATCGGCGTATCCGCCGCGGCGAGCAGGAACAGCAGGGGGACCATGGCGTGCATCAGCACCTCCGGATGTGCGAGAGGAGGAAACGTTAACCCCGGCCGGGGTGGAGGTCAAAGGGGAGCAGCCAGACGCTCAGCCGCCGAGGCCGAGCGCGGCCACGACCGCCTCCAGGGCCGGACCGCAATCGGCGGCAACCTTGAGCGACAGGAGCTCGTCCGCGCGCGTCCGGCCCAGGTTGAGGGCGGCGACGGGCTTGACCAGGTCGCGAGCGGCCAGGCAGAAGCGCAGCCCGGAGAAGACCATCAGGGATGAGCCGACGACGAGGAGCGCATCGGCGGCGGCCAGCGCCGCCAGCGCCGCCGCGACGCGCTCGCGCGGCACGTTCTCGCCGAAGAACACCACGGCGGGCTTGAGGACGCCCCCGCAGGCGGGACAGTCGGGCACCCGGAACTCCGAGAAATCCGTCTCCACCTGCGCATCCCCGTCCGGCCGGGCGGACGGAGCCGCGCGCAGGGCGTCGCCGAGGGTCGCCAGGAACGCGCCATTCCAGGCGAGGAGGACCTCCTGCACGTCGGCGCGGCGGAGACGCGTGCCGCACTGGAGGCACTCGACCTCGTCGAGCCGCCCGTGCAGGTCGATCACCCGGCGGCTTCCGGCGCGCTGGTGCAGCGCGTCGACGTTCTGCGTGACGATGGCCATGGCGTAGCCGCCGTGCTCGATCCTCGCCAGGGCGCGATGGACGGCACTCGGCGCCGCCCCCGCCACGCGCGCCCAACCGAAGAGGCTGCGCGCCCAATACCGGCGCCGCGCGGCGGGGCTGCCCACGAACTCCGCGTAGCGGACGGGCGGGCGGCTCTTCCAGGCCCCGTCGTGATCCCGGTATTCGGGGATCCCGGAGGCCACCGAGCATCCGGCGCCGGTCAGGACGAGGAGCCGCGGGTGGCACCGGATGAAATCCGTGAGGCGCTCGTCCCACGCCGGTGCCGTCGCGACCGTGGCCGCCATCGCACGAGTCTACCCGGAGAAGTGGCGCACAATAGGGAGGTGCGGTTGCGGGTGCTCGTGGTCGACGACAACACCGACGTGGCGGAAACGATCGCGGTGCTCCTGAGCCACTGGGGCCACGACGTGAAGTCCGCGGCCGATGGCCCGACCGCGGTCGAGATCGCCGCCGCGCGGCACCCCGACGTCATCCTCCTCGACATCGGCCTGCCCGGCATGAGCGGCTACGAGGTCGCGGAGCAGATCCGCGCGAATCCCGCGCTCTCCGACACCGTCCTGGTCGCCATGACCGGGTACGGCCAGGCCGAGGACAAGCAGCGTTCGCGCCAGGCGGGAATCACTCACCACCTCGTCAAGCCCGTGGAGCCGCTCCTGCTCCAGAAGCTGCTCTCCAGCCTCGGAGAGGCGCGCAGCGGCGGCGAACGCTAGGGGGCCTCCGCTTCCAGGAGCCAGGCCCCGGGCCCGGCGAGGAACACATCGAAATCCGGCACCGCGGCATCGGGCTCCGCACCGTGGGCGGCAAACGTGCCCGCCGGAAACGACGTCGTGAGCGCGACGCATCCCATGCCGGCCGCGCGAGCGGCCAGGACGCCGGCGGGCGCGTCCTCGAAGGCGAGGCAGTCCTCCGGCCGTATTTCGATGAGCTGGGCGGCGGCGAGGAACACGTCCGGGTGGGGCTTGCCGCGCGCGACGGTGTCCGATCGGACGACCTGGGTGAGGCGGCGGGTCAGGCCCAGCTCGCTCAGGGTATGCGCGACGTTCTCGAGAGGCGCGGAGGTCGCGAGAGCGGTGGGGAGCCGCCGCCGCTCCAGCGTGTCGAGGAGCCGCAGGAGGCCGGGCAACGGCGCGAGTCGCCCCCTCGACCGCTCGCGATAGAGCTGTTCCTTCTCGTCCGCGAAGCGGCTCTGCTCCTCGGGTGAGAGGGGCCGCTCGAACAGGATGGGGAAGATGTCGCGGTTGCGCTTGCCGTCGAGGCGCGCGCGCATGTCGCCCGTCAGCCGGGGCAGCCCGTGGCGATTGGTGAAGAGCGCGAAAGCTTCCTCGTGCAGCGCCATGTTGGCGACGAGGGTGCCGTCGAGGTCGAAGATGAAGCCACGGGGACGGCGCGGAAAGGAGGGACCTCGCATCGCCGTCGATTTCAGAACCGAATCGCCACCTGCAGTCCGGGAAAGGCGGGCGAGCGCACGATGGCCGAGGGCGGGGTCGCGCGCCAGCCGTAGCGGGGAACTTGCGCCCCGATGGCGGCCCCCAGGCCCACGCTCCCGGCCAGGACGGCGCCCGACTGCCACGAGACCACGCCCCATTTGTCGAGCGAGCCGCGCGATGCCGCCGCCACCGCGCCGATCCACACCGCCACCCCGATCACGGCGCCGCGCTTGAGCTGGCTGCCCGTCCGGCTGCGCACTTCGAACCGCTGCACGTCGGCCAGGGGCACGTGGCGATAGCGCCCGTCGCGCGTGTAGATCACGACCTCGTCCTTGCTACGCCCGCGCAGGTACCCCTGCACGTAATCCTGGTTGCGGAGCTGAAGGCGCACGGTCTGCGGGAGCGGCGGAGCGGGGGCGGTCTGGGCCTGGACGGCTTCGGCGCCGAGGAGCAGGAGAGACAGGGCGAGGGCGACGTATCTCATGCGGACCTCCGTGATCCGGGACCTTCCGTCCCTTATAGCCCCGACTCTCGCCCCCGCAGGCCCGCCCGGAGGGCTAGAGCCGCGCGGCGTGCTCGAGCGCGGCCAGCGCCGCTCCCCGCGCGCCCGCCATGTCCAGGTCGGGCACCAGCGCGAAGCGGGCGGCGCGCATCTGCTCCTCGCGGAGGATGGTGTTCTCGCGGACCTTGCCCATGAACCACTCGCGGAATTCCCGGGCCGTCTCCACCACGCCCCCGCCCACGAAGTAGGCGCTGGGGTCGGTGAAGTTCGCGGCGATCGTGAAGAGACGGCCGATGGCCATCGCCTGCTGCTCGAAGATGCGCCGTGCCATCGGATCGCCCTTCTCGCCCAGCGAGCGCACCAGCTTGGCCGCCTGCGCGAGCGACCCTGACCGGGCCAGCTCGTGCCCTTCGTACCGCTCGAGCCAGTAGGGAAGCAGGTTCTTCTCGATTCCAGTGAGGGAGGCCACGCTCTCCGCATCGCCGTCGAACCCGCAGTTGCAGCGGGGGATCGGCTGCCCCTCGGCCAGGAGACCCGGCATGGGAATGTGGACGTGCCCGAGCTCGCCGGCCATCCCTGCCGCCCCCTTGACGATCCTTCCCGCCTCGATGACGCCCCCGCCGAGGCCGGTGCCGACGATCGCGGAGACCGAGGAGTGCCGCGCGGCCTCCGCGCCGAAACAGACGTGGTGCGCGTAGAGGGCGGCGGCATTGCCGTCGTTGTTGTAGACGACGGGCAGCCGCAGCCTCGCCTCGAGGGCGCCGCGGAAGTCGAACCCGCGCCAGCCCTCGTGCGCGAAGTTCGTGGAGCCCTTCGACGAGATGATGCCGTCGGCGCTGGCCGGCCCCGGCGTGTCGAGGCCGACTGCCCGCACGCGCGCGCGCGCGACGCCCGTGCGCTCGAGGATGGAGTCGAAGGCCTGGACGAGGGCCTGGACCGCGATCGCGGGTCCCTCCGTGACGCGGCTGGGCGTCTCGATCATCCCGTCCACGAGGGAGCCCTTCGCGGGATCGAGGACGGTCGCGTTGTTCTTGTTGCCCCCGTTGTCGAGACCGACCACGACCCAGGAGCTCTGCGTAGTCATTCGGGCGGGATTGTACCCTCGACCCGCAGGAGGAAGGCGGTCGGCGCCGCCGTGCGACGGATTTGCACCGGCCCGACCACATCGCGTATACGTCCGCCCAATGACCGGGGCCGGTGAGAGCGCCCACGCACCTGCGCCCGACGACGAGCAGCAGGGTGGATACGCTCCCCTACCGAAAGGCAAGCGCAAGGGCATCGGCCTGTGCCTGTCCGGTGGCGGCTTCCGTGCGACGCTGTTCCACCTGGGTGCGCTGCGGCGCTTGAACGAGCTCGGCGTCCTCTCGCGCCGCGACTTCCGGACGGTCGCTTCCGTTTCTGGCGGGTCGATCGTGTCCGCCCAGCTCGCCGACGCGTTCACGCACCTCGTCCTGACGCCCGGCGAGGCGATTCCGCGTGACGTATGGGACCGCGACGTGCAGGCGCCCCTGCGCGCATTCACGACGAAGGACGTGCGCACCGGCCCCTTCCTGCGGCGACTGCTGCCCTGGAACCTCGGGCGCTCCGGGACCACGGTCGAGGCGCTGGCCCAGCGCTACGAGCGGGACCTCACGCGATTGCGGCTGGCCGCGCTGCCGTTGCGTCCCGAGTTCCTGTTCCTGGCCACCGACATGGCCTATGGCGTGTCGTGGGTGTTCTCGCGCGGGTGGATGGGGGATTACCAGGTCGGCTACATGGCCCCGCCGCCCGATATACCCCTGGCCCGGGCGGTGGCGGCTTCCGCGTGCTTTCCGCCCCTCCTGGGTCCGCTCCGGCTGCGCCTGGACCCGGGGGACCTCAAGGGCGGATCCGCGCCCCCGGGCGAGGCGCGCGCGGAGTGCCTCTCGGATTTCCGGCTCACCGACGGCGGCGCCTACGACAACATGGGGCTCGAGCCGGTCTGGAAGAACCACGCCGTCGTGCTCGTGTCCGACGCGGGCGCCCTCTTCACGAGCCAGAGCGACCGCGGCCTGGTCTGGCGCGTGCCGCGCTACCAGGCCATCCAGGAACGCCAGGCCCGTGCCCTGCGCAAGCGCTGGCTCATCGCCAGCCTGGCCGAGGGCGTCCTCGAAGGCGCCTACTGGGGCGTGGGCAGCGCGCCGTCGCACTACGGTCCTGGCCTGGCCGGGTATTCCAAGGAGCTGGCGCGCGAGGTGATCGCGGAAATCCGCACCGATCTCGACGCCTTCACCGACGCGGAGGCGGCTGTCCTCGAGAACCACGGGTATCTGCTCACCGACGCCGCCCTTCGCCGGCACGCGGTCTCCCTGCTTCCCGACCCTCTTCCGCCGGCCATGGTGCCGCATCCGGATTGGTTCCCGCCCGCGCGTGCGGAGCGGGAGATCCGCTGGGAGCTCCGACACAGCGGAAAGCGCAAGGCCTTCGGCCGCGGCTGACCGCTGGCCCCCATAATCGAAGGGGAGGGCTCGACATGGCCATCAAGATGAAAGTCCTGAAGAAGCGGGGCCGGAAGCTGGTGCGCGCCGGTGCGGCGAGCCTCCAGTCCGGGGCGGCGACGTCCGCGCGCGCGGCGCGGCGCGGAGCGACGCGGGCCCGCGTGGCCGCGGGGGCGGCGGGAGCGCTGGCCGTCATGGGCGCCGGCCTGGCGGCCCGGAAGGTGCGGAAGATGGTCGTGCGGCGCAAGGTGCGCAAGGCGCTGGCCGACGCGCGCGAGGTCGCGACCATGGCGGGAAAGGCCGCGGTCGCCGCCGGCGTCGTGGCCGCCGTACAGACGACCGCGCGCGAGGTGGCCCGGCGGCGGGTCCGCTAGCCGCGGGTCAGCGGGCGCGGCCGAGCACGGCCAGGGCCTGGTCGCCGAAATACTGCACGACGAGCCGGCTCCAGGTCTCGCTGCGGCGGACGTTGGTCAGGTAGTCGTCGAGGGCGCCCCGACCTTCATCCCCGCTTCGAGGCCGGCCACGCGCTTGGCGGCCAGCGCCAGCTCGGAGATGGGGAGCACGGCCGCGCCCACCTCGCCGGCCTTGAGGGCGCGCAGGAGGTCGTCCATCTTCTCGTAGGCCACGAGGTCGCGCGGCTTGACGCCCGCTTCCGCGGCCGCCTCGGCGGGCTTGGCCCCGCGGATCACGCCGACCTTGACCGCGTGGAGCTCCTCGAGGCTCCGGATCGGCGGATGCGGCGGCAGCGTCACGGCGACGTTGTGGGTCGGGATCACCTCCGAGGTGAAGGCGACTCTCTCCCACCGGTCCGGTGTGTCGAAGATGGCGGCGATGACGTCACCTTCGCCGCGCAGGAGCATCGGGATGCGGTCGGCGTAACCGGGGGCGCGGACGACTTCGAGCTTGAGGCTCTGGAGCTGGGTGAAGCGCTCGATGAGGTCGCGCTCGAACCCGGGCCGCGTGCCCGCGGTCAGGGCGAACGTGTCCGGCGACTCGTCCGCGGCGATGATGACGCGCAGGGCCCCCCGCGCCTTCACCTCGGCCAGATCCGCGCCTTCGCTGGCCACGGCCACGCCGGCCGCCAGGGCGACGGCGAGGGTCATCGTCGTGCCGCCCCTGGAGGCGATCCTCATCGTGCCGCCAGCTCCAGGGCGATGACCGTGTCGTAGGGATCGCGCGCGCCCGTCTCCGGCAAGGTCAGGGTCAGGGTGGCGGCGCTCTGCTGGACGGACAGGGGCCCGCCCCCTTTGAGCAAGCGCGCCGTCTTCACGCGGCGCGGCAGCGCGGGCAGTGCGAGCACGGAATCGTCCCAGTCCAGGACGTGCACGAACACGGTGTCGGCCTTCTGCGTCGTCACCCCCCAGGCGCGCGGCGTGATCGGGCCGCCGCGCGTGCCGTAGATGGACGCGCCGTTGGCGGCCATCCACAGGCCCACCTCCTCGAGCCGGTCCACGAACTCGGGCTGGATCTTGCCGTTCGCCATGGGCCCGACGTTGAGCAGGAAGTTCGCGTCGTGCCCGGCGGCCTTGACGAGGTAGTGCACCAGGTCGCGGGTGCTCTTGTATCGCCGGTCGGTGAGGTTGAAGCCCCACGAGTTGTTCATGGTCTCGCAGGTCTCCAGGGGCAGGGCCCCGATCTCCGCGTCCTTGTTGAACTCGGCGGTGCGGCCGCCGGGCAGGTCCTTCTCGAACATCTGGCAGTCCTCGCCCGGAAAGGGACGGCGGTGATGGTTGCTGCCGACGAGCGCGGCCGGCTGCAGCTCGTGGATCATCCGGTACGTCTGTTCGAGCCGCCAGTCCGCGTCCGGCTTGTCCCACCACCCGTCGAACCAGATGCCGCCGATCTCGCCGTAGTTCGTGAGCAGCTCGCGGAGCTGGCCGTCCATGTAGTCGAGGTAGCGGTTCCAGTCGCCCTCGGCCGGCCGTCCGCTGTCCGCGCCCGTGCGCCCGCGCGGGTAATAGTCGGGATGGTGCCAGTCGAGCTGCGAGTGGTAGAAGAAGAGCTTGACGCCCTGCTTGTGGCACTCGTCGGCCAGCATCTTGAGGACGTCCTTCTTGTAGGGCGTGCGGTCCACGATGTCGTAGTCGGAGACCTTGGAGTCGAACATCGCGAAGCCGTCGTGGTGCTTGCTGGTGATGGTGATGTACTTCATGCCCGCCGCCTTGGCCAGGGCGACCCATTCCGCAGGGTCGAACTGGGTCGGGTTGAAGAGGCCGGGCAACTTCTCGTAATCGGAGGCGCCGATGCGCCGCTGGTGCATCACCCACTCGCCGTCGGCGAGAGTGCTGTACACGCCCCAGTGCACGAAGAGGCCGAACTTCGCGTCCTGGAAGGCGCGGCGCGCCTCCAGGTTGGCGGCGGTGGGCTGATAGTCGGCGGCGGAGGCCGGACGCAGGGCGGCCGCGGTGAAAACCAGCCCGACCAGGGCGGGCCGCGGCCTCACCGGCTCACCTTCTCCACTCCGAGCTGCCAGAGGAGGAACGCGTAGTCGTACGCGCTGTCGTGCAGGCGGTCGTAGCGCCCGCTCTTCCCGCCGTGCCCGGCGGGATCCATGCTGATGTGGAAGAGCAGCGGGTTCGAGTCCGTCTTGAGCGCGCGGAGCTTGGCCACGTACTTCGCGGGCTCCCAGTACATGACCTGGGAGTCGTTGTAGCTGCTCTTGACCAGCATGATCGGGTAGGCCTTGGCCACGACGTTGTCGTAGGGGCTGTAGCTCTTCATGTAGCGGTACTCGGCTTCCTTCTTGGGATTGCCCCATTCCTCGAACTCGGGCACGGTGAGCGGCACGGACTCGTCGAGCATCGTCGTGATGACGTCCACGAAGGGCACGTAGGCGAGGACCACCTTGAACAGGTCCGGCCGCATGTTCGTCACCGCCCCCATGAGGAGCCCGCCCGCGCTGCCGCCCATGATGGCCAGCCGGTCCTTGCTCGTGTATTCCTGGGCGATCAGATGCTCCGCGGCCGCGATGAAATCCGTGAACGTGTTCTTCTTGTTGAGCATCCGGCCCTGGTCGTGCCACTTCTTGCCCAGCTCGCCCCCGCCGCGGATGTAGGCCAGGGCGTAGACGACGCCGCGGTCCACGAGGCTGAAGAGGTTCGAGTTGAAGCCCGCGGAGCTCGAGGAGCCGTAGGAGCCGTACGCGTAGAGGAGCGCCGGATTGGTGCCGTCGCGCTTGAGGTCCTTCCGGTACAGCAGCCACACCGGGACCGGCGTGCCGTCGGGCGCGGGCGCCTTGGTGACCTCGACGCGATAGCGCGACGGGTCGTAGCCGCCCAGCACGGCCACCTGCTTGAGGAGCTTGCGCTGCCGGGTGGCCGGGTCGTAGTCGTAGATGGACGGGGACGTGATCGGCGACTGATAGGCGATCCGGACCACGGGCGCGTCGAACTCGCGGTTGTTCGAGAGGTTCACCTGATAGGCGGGCTCCGGGAACTCCATCCGGTGCGACTGGCCGTTGCGGAAATCCGTGATGCGGACCTGGGGCCATCCGCCCTCGCGCTCGAAGAGCACGTAGAAGTCCTTGAACATCAGGTGGCCGGACAGCATCACGTCCTCGCGATGCGGCACCACCTCCTTCCAGTTCTTGCGCGAGGGATCGCTGGCGGGGGCCGTGACCAGGCGGAAGTTCCGGCCCTGGTCGTTGGTGCGGATCCAGAACGTGCCGTCCCGATGATCGACGTCGTACTCCTGATCGGGGACGCGCTCGGCGATCACCTTCATCTCCGCCGTGCCCGTGTACGCGGGCAGGTAGCGCACCTCGGACGTGGTATGGCTGCCGCTCTCCACGAACAGGTACTTGTGGTCGCGCGACTTCCACACGCCGACGTTGAATCGCTCGTCCTTGTCCTCGTAGAGGAGGTCGTCGCGGGCGGCGGCCAGGGCATGGCGGAAGACTTGGTAGGACCGCTTGGTCTGGGGATGCTCGCCGGCGTAGAGCAGCGTCTTGCCGTCCTCCGTCCACTCGACGGACGTGACGCGCTCCGCGGTATCGGGCCCGAGCTGGCCCGTACGCAGGTCCTTCACGTGCAGCGTGTACTGGCGGAAACCCGTCTCGTCGGCGGTGTAGGCGAGGAGGTTGCCGTCCGGGCTGACCGCCATGTCGCCGATGGACATGAACTTCTTGCCTTCGGCCAGCGCGTTCACGTCGAGGATCACTTCCTCGGGCGCGTCGAGCGATCCCTTCCTGCGCGCGTGGATGGGGTACTGCTTGCCTTCCTCCGTGCGGGAGTAATAGAAGAAGCCCCGGTCGCGGGCGGGAACGTTGGTGTCGGTCTGCTGGATGCGCGCGAGCATCTCGTCGTAGAGCTTCTGCTGAAGGGCGGCCGTGGGCTTCATGAAGGCGTCGGAATAGGCGAGCTCCGCCCTCAGGTGCGATTCGACCTCCGGCGTGCCCTTGTTGCGCATCCAGTAGTAGTCGTCGACCAGCGTGTCTCCGTGGATCTCGATCTTGTGCGGTTCCTTCTTCGCGACGGGCGCCCGCAGCGGCGCGGACGGGTCGGCGGCCAGCGGCGTGGCCAGGGCGGCCAGGGCCAGGAACGCGAGGCGTGGGCGAAGCATGAATCCTCCTGCTGAGTCAGCGCAGGCGAAGAGGATACACTTGGCGGCATGAGTAAACAGCGCAGGAGCCGGCGCCAATTCCTGAAGTCGTCGATCACCACGGCCGCGGGCATGGCCTGGGTGGCCGGACGCGGGTCGCCGGCGGGCGCGCAGACGGCGGCCGCTCCCGCGGCGCCGGCCCGGGCGGCGCGCCTCAAATTCGCCGCCATCGGGCTCAACCACGGCCACATCGGGGGCCAGGTCGACTCCGTCAAGCGCGGGGGAGGCCAGCTCGTCTCCTTCTATGCCAAGGAGCCGGACCTCGCCGACGCTTTCGCGAAGCGCTATCCGGAGGCGAAGCGGGCCCGGAGCGAGCAGGAGATCCTGGAGGATCCGGAGATCAAGCTCGTGGTGAGCGCGTCGATACCGGACGAGCGCGCGCCGCTGGGGATCCAGGTCATGAAGCACGGCAAGGACTTCATGGTGGACAAGCCGGGCATGACCACGCTCGACCAGCTCGCGCAGGCGCGGCGCGTCCAGGCGGAGACGAAGCGGATCTACTCGATCCTGTACAGCGAGCGCCTGGAGAACCGGGCCACGGTCAAGGCGGGGGAGCTGGTCAAGGCGGGCGCCATCGGCCGCGTGATCCAGACCATCGGCATGGGGCCGCACCGCATGACGCCCAAGACGCGGCCGGCCTGGTTTTTCGAGAAGGAGCACTACGGCGGGATCCTCACCGACATCGCGTCGCACCAGTTCGATCAGTTCCTGTTCTTCACGGGTTCGAACCAGGCGGAGATCGTGGCCTCTCAGGTCGGCAACGTCGCCCACCCGCAGTGGCCGGGCCTCGAGGACTTCGGCGACGTGATGCTGCACGGCAACGGCG
>QHVP01000184.1:0-7713 GCA_003222295.1 Acidobacteriota bacterium
GGCGGCGTCATCCACGGCCGGTGTGCGTCGCCCGGAGCGTGGCCTGTGTCGGTGCATTCACGCGCGGGTTGCCCGACACCACTGCGGCCACCACCGGACTGGTTGGCTGCGGAGCGAGCGCGCGCACTGCTTCACGTGGAGTAGACAAGTTCCAGCGCGCGCGAGCGTCCCCGCGAAGGGCGACCACCCGGTCGGGCGACGGCGCCGCCAGGTGTCGCCCGATCTACCGCGTTCGGTGCTGCAATCCGGAGACGAGGTACTCCGCGAACACGCGGCCGATCTCTTCCGACGTCGCCGGCCCGGCGGGATCGAACCAGCGCGGGATCCAGTTCACCGCGCCCAGGATCGCGAAGGTCAGCAGCTTGGGGTCGCCGGGCGCGAAGGCGCCGGCGTCCATGCCTTCCTGCAGCAGGCGGCGGATCCCGCGGTCGAAGCGATCCCGCTTGGCGATGACGCGGCGCAGGAGGGGCGCGGACAAGGCCTGGAAGTCCAGGGTCATCGCCGTCCCGCGCAGGTCGTCGAGGATGTGATGGACGAAGGACTCGACGAGGCCGCGCAGCTTCTGCGGGGGGCTGCCCCCCGTGGCCTCGACGCGCTCGAGCATCCCGAGCAGGATGTCGAGCGAGTAGTCGTGGCAGAAGAAGAGGATCTCCTCCTTGTTCTTGAAGTAGTAGTACAGGCTCCCCTTCGTCGTGTGCAGGGCCTGCGCGATCTCACCCATGCTGGCGCCGTGGTAGCCGCGGCGCCGGAAGGCGGCGGCGGCGCTCTTGAGGATCTCGACGCGGCGCTGGCGGGTCTTGCGCTGCTCCATGCGGGCGCGGGAAGGTAGCACAGCATTGGGGCATAATGATCTGCCCTCCACGGCCCGGCACATGGACAATTCAGAGCACGGACCGCCTCCGGATCCCTACGATCCCCCCGACCTGCCCGCCTCGCGGTCGGCCCTGCCCAGCTTCGACGACATCCCGCAGGTGCTGCGCCAGGTCCTGATCGTGGACGACAACGCGGTCTTCCGCGGGTTCCTGCGCGGGCTGCTGGAGGGCCAGGGATTCACCGTCTACGAGGCCGCCCACGGCGCGGCCGGACTCACCCTGGCCCTCGAGAAGCGGCCGTGGCTGATCCTCACCGACATCCGGATGCCTGGAGACGACGGGTTCGAGTTCTGCCGGAAGGTGCGCAGCCACTCGCTCATCCGCCAGACGCCCCTGCTGTTCCTGTCCGGCTGGGACGATTCGAAGGCCCGTTACCAGGGGATGGAGCTGGGGGCGGACGACTTCGTCTCGAAGGAAACCCCCGTCCGCGAGCTCCTCATCCGGATCCAGCTCACCCTCAAGCGCCATATGGCGCTCGGACGGCGGGGAGCGCCCGGACCGGGCATGGAGGGACAGCTCGAGGTGATGGGAGCCCCGGGGGTCCTGCAGATGTGCCACCTCACGCGCCTGACGGGCGTGCTCATGGTGGAGTCGGGGACGCGCTGGATGACGATCCGGTTCCGGGAGGGAGAGATCGTCGGCGCCAGCGGCGACGAGCACGAGGGCGCGAACGCGGTCTACGCGTTCCTGGCCTGGGAGGAGGGCCGCTTCCACTTCGCGCCCGGACAGCAGCGCGGCGAGCGGATCGGCCCGAGCTTCGCCGAGCTCGTCCTCGAAGGCTGCCGGCGCCTCGACGAGGCCCGCCGCGCGGCGGGACCCCCCGTCGAGCCGGCCTGAGCGGCCGCAGCTACATCCGCATCGCCGAGCCGGCCGCCTCCTGCTCGAGCTCGGGGGCGATCCCGCGGCGAAGCAGGCCCAGCCGCTTCATCTTCTCGTGGAGGGTCGTGGGCAGGAGGCCCAGGGAGGCGGCGGCCCGACGCTGGTTGCCGGCGGAGGCGGCCAGGGCGGCCTCGATGAGCTGGCGCTCGAATTCCCTGACCATGTCCTTGAGGCTTCCGTTCACGTTCTTCAGGGCGACTTCGCTCATCCGATCCACTCCTTACGGGTCGCCATCGAACATGCCGCCGGTTTGCCCCCTGGCGCACCTGGCCGATGACCTTTCCGGATGAGACGTAGGCCACCTTCAAAAGGTTGCGTTAGAAACGGGTGAGTGGCGGACAAGTGCCCGCGATGTGTCCGGTTCCGGTCAGCAGCAGCCGTCGGGACCGGGCGTATGGGAGGGGCCGGCGGGGGCGGCGACCAGCGGGAGTGGCCCGCCTCGCCACGCGCGCAGCCATGCGCGACCGGAGGCGGCCAGGATCAGGAGGGCGCACGCCATCAAAAGGACCGTGAGCGACGCGTCGAGGTATCCCGTGAACGCCTTGCCGGGCACCTCCGTCATGGGCAGGAAGTTGTCCATGACCGAACGGTAGCCCGCGTAGAGGGTGGTCGTGGACACGAAGGCGAGGGGCGCCATCGTGACCCACGCGTAGCGAGCGCGGCCGGCGTTGATGATCACCGTGGTGCCGACGCACAGGGCCACGGTGGCCAGGAGCTGGTTGGCGATGCCGAACATGGGCCAGATCTGCGCTATCGATCCGGTGAGGATGAAGTACGACCAGGCGATCACGACCAGGCCCGTGGAAAGGATCGTGCCCGGCATCCAGTCCGTGCGCTCCAGCGGCTTCCAGATCCCGCCCAGCACCTCCTGCACCACGAAGCGGCCCACCCGAGTGCCGGCGTCGATGGTGGTCAGGATGAAGAGGGCCTCGAACATGATCGCGAAGTGGTACCAGTACGACATCAGCCCGCGCAGGGCGGGGAGGCCGGAGAAGATCTGGGCGAACCCCACCGCCAGCGACACCGCGCCTCCCGTGCGTCCGGTCACGTTCTCGCCGACCTCGCGCGAGAGCTCGGCCAGGTTGACCGGCGACATGCCCAGGGTCGCGTAGACCGCGGGCGGCGCGTTGATCGCGTAGTAGTCGCCCGGCTGGAGGGCGCACACCGCGATGAGCGCGACCACGCCCACCAGGCCCTCGCACAGCATCGCGCCGTACCCGATCATGCGCGCGTCCGTCTCCTTGTCGATCATCTTGGGCGTCGTCCCCGAGCTGACCAGGGAATGGAACCCGGAGATCGCGCCGCAGGCGATGGTGATGAACACGAACGGGTAGAGCTTGCCGGGAACGATCGGCCCTCCGCCGTGGACGAAGGCGGACAGGGCGGGGGCGTGGATGGGGGGAGCGACCAGGATCGTGGAGACGACGAGCGCAAAGATCGTCCCGAGCTTCATGTACGACGAGAGGTAGTCGCGCGGCGCGAGGAGCAGCCAGACCGGAAGGACGGAGGCGACGAAGCCGTAGACGGCGATGGCCACCGTGATCTGGGTCCGGGTGAGCGTGAACAGCCCCTCCAGTGGTGAGCCCGCGATGAAGCGGCCGGCCACCACCGCCGCCAGCACCGCCGCCACGCCCAGCAGCGACCCGCGCTGGATGGCCTGGGTGGTTCCGGAGCGCATGTAGAGACCGACGACGATCGCGATGGGAATGGTCATGGTGATGGTGAAGACGCCCCACGGCGATTCCGCGAGCGCGTTCACCACCGCGATGCCGAGCCCGGCGAGGGCGATGACCACGATGAAGAGGATGGCGACCATGGCCGTGGCCCCGGCCACGGGAGAGATCTCGCCGCGCGCCATGTCGGCGAGCGACCGGCCGCCACGGCGCACCGACCAGGCCAGGATGATGAAGTCGTGGGTGGCGCCCGCGAACACGACCCCGAGGGTGATCCACAGGAGGCCGGGCAGGAAGCCGAACTGCGCGGCCAGCACGGGACCGATGAGAGGTCCCGCGCCCGAGATGGCGGCGAAGTGGTGCCCGAAGAGGACCCACTTGTTGGTGGGGCAGTAGTTGCTGCCGTCGGCGAACCGATGGGCGGGCGTCACGCGGCGGTCGTCGAGGGCGGCCACGCGGGCGGCCAGGAAGGCGGAGTAATAGCGGTACGCGAGGGAGGCGACGGCCAGGAAGAAGAGGATGAGAGGCAGCCCGGTCATCCCACGCCAGTATAACGCGCACCCGCCCACCCGAGGCGCGGCCGGGCTGATAGGATCGAGTTGAGGTGCGTGGCGCCTCCGCGTCCGAGATGAAGCCTTTCGACCGGGACCAGATCGTCGGCGAGATCCACCGCCTGCAAAGACTCCTCGACGAGGTGCAGCAGAGGCTCTCCGCTCCGGCCCGGGACCCACCGAGCGAAGTGGACGGGCGCGACGACGCGCTCGTGCAGGCGCGGTTGGACGAGGCGTATGCGCAGCTCGAGATCGCCAAGCGGACTCCGAGCGCCGACGCCTGGAAGGCCATCCACAAGGCGACGAGTGCCGTCGGCTCGCTCGCACCGCCGAGTGGCGGCGGCGGGACGGCGAGCGCGTTCTACGCCGGACCGATCGTACGCGCCACGCTGTTCGTCTCCGCCTCGGGGTCCAGCCTGCGTGCGTTGACCACGGTCGAGGAGGTCGTGCGGCGGCTGGGCGATCGCGTGTCCGTCGAGGTCTGCGACGTCTCGCGCGATCCGGACCGGGCGAAGCGGGCGGACGTGGCCTTCACCCCCCTGCTGCGCCTCGAGCGCGCCGGACTCGATACGGTCACGATCTTCGGGTCACTCGACGACCGCGAGCTCCTGCTCCGCCGCCTCGTGCGCGCGGGGCTGCCCCTCGACGCGGAGGAGGACGCGGCGAGCGCGACGGAGACCTCCGCGGCCACGGCGGCGGGCGCGGATTCGCTCAGCGCCGAAAAGCCCACGATGGGGCGTGTTGGCCGGGGCGTTGCCGCTCGTCCCGACGTATCCGAGGACATCGCCTTTCTTGACCGCCTGACCCTCGCGCAAGCCCTCGGCGTAGTGGTCGAGGTGCGCGTAGTAGTAGGAGTACGTGCCGTCCGCGTCGAACTCGTAGAGGGTCAGCCCGCCGGCCGCGCTCGTGAAGAGCTTCTTGACGATGCCGTCGTCCACGGCCAGGACGGGCGTGCCCCGGGCCGCCGCCATGTCGATGGCCTCGTGGACGCGCGTGCCGCGCTTCTCCGCGAAGTTGTCCCGGAGTTGGCGCAGGTCGTAGCCCTGGATGGGCAGAAGCAACTGCAGCGCGCGCAGCCGATCGAGATCGCTGACGGACGGCACGGCCGGGACGTCGGCCGGTGCCGCCAGGGACTTCGGGGTCAGCATCGCGTCCGTGCTGTCGCCGGGCACGGGCGAGGGCGCGTGCGTGCCGAGCGGCATCTCCGGCGGCGCAGTCGCGGTCCAGGATCCGGGAGAGACGTCCGGTTCCGGACCGCCCGGGGTTCCGAGCTCCGCCCCTTCCGGCGAAGGTGGGGCCGGGAACAGGGGCGTGGGCGCCGCCGCCGGGGCGGACGCCGGCGTGGCGGAGGCGCTGACCGCCGGCGCCACCGCGAGGGGAACACGGCCATGCGTCGTCACCATCCAGGCACCGGCCGCCCCGAGCAGCAGCCCGGCCAGGAAAGCCCCCGTCGTCCTCAAGAGCGATTCACTCCTGGAGGATCGCCGGGGTTCCGGGCCCTACCATGTCGGCGAGCTCGAGCGCGTCCCAGTTCGTCCCGCGGATGCAGCCGTGGGACTCCGTCTTGCCGATGGCGGAGGGTTCGGGCGTGCCGTGGATTCCGTAATGCTCCTTCGACAGGTCCATCCACACGACGCCGACCGGGTTGTTCGGCCCCGGGGCGATCTTCGCCTTCGCGTGCTCGCCCTTCGCGTCCCAGAACAGGTCCGGGTTGTAGAAGAACGTGGGGTTGCGCTGCACGCCGGTGATCTTCCAGGTGCCGATCGGCAGGGGATCGTGCTCGGAGCCCATCGTGGCCGGATAGCGGCCGAGCACGCGACCCTGAGCGTCGAGCGCGGTCACGGACATGTCGGACTTGTCCACCACGACCTTGGCGGCCTTCCCCGGCGCCGTCCGCGTGACGTTGGGCACCCGGATCGCCTCTCCCGCGCGGAACGTGGCGCCCGGGTTGAGACGCTTGAGCAGGACCGGCTTGGAATGGAACTTCTCACCCAGCGCCTCGAGGGCGGACGCGTAACCGAGCGCGGGGAGCTTGGCCTTCTCTTCCATGTCGACGGGCACGCGCACGAACGGACCGGCCACGTCGGCGGGTGCGATCGTGTAGGTCATGAGAGCCGGCGCGGCGTCCTGGTCGAGAGCGGCCGCCCCCGCCCCGCCCCGCGCTTTTGCGAACGCGGCCAGGGCCAGTCGCGTGTTCGCGCCATCGCGGCCGTCGATCTCGCCGGGCGAGAAGTGCGCGCGGTCGAGGAGCACCTGCTGGCGGAGCACGCGGTCGGCAGGCGCCAGGGCGGCCGTCTCCGTGGCGGGTGAAGCCGGTGGGCCCGGCATCGCCGGGGAAGGCGAGGCGGTGGCGCCGACCGGGCTCGCCGTCGCCGGCGGCTGCGCCGACACGGTTGCGCCGGGGTCGGGTGAGCCTGCGCTGGGGAGCCCGGACGGGACCGTCTCCGGCGGCGCCATCGCGGAGAGGGTGGTGGTCGTGGTCGTGGTGAACGAAGTGGTCGTGCTGGTGGCCGCCGGCTCCGAACGACCGCCCATGCAGGCGGCGAGCGTGGCCGCGGCGGCCACCATGATGACGCGGGGCATCCGCACCTCCTCGAGGGGCAAGAGATTGCAAGCCCGGTGCCAGTCCGGCTCAATCCTCTGCCGGCTTCTTCTCGCCCGCCTCGATGCGGACATCGAGACGATTCTGCCGGGGCGGCAGGGGGCAGGTCGCGAACGAGGTGAACGCGCACGGCGGCGAGTACGCCTTGTTGAAATCGAGCACGACCTGCCCGTCCTTCGGCATCTCGGCATGGAGGAAACGGCCGGCGGGGTAAGTGTCCTTTCCCGCCGTCGTGTCCCTGAAGATGAAGAACAGCTCCTTGGCGTCGGGCTCCTCGAGGACCGGATCGAGGCGGAGCTCACGGCCGCCAAGCTGGAACGTGACGTAGCCCGGGCTCGGCATGGCCTCGACCGTGTTGAGCACGTTCGCGATGGGGATCTTCTTCGGCGGGTCGTAGCGGATGAAGCGCGCCTGGATGCGGTAGCTCTCGCGCACCGGATACCACTCGAGGCCCCGGAAGCGGCGCCGCCGCGGGCTTCTCGTGTCCTTGACGCGCAGCGCCTGACGGCCGCCGCGCTCGATCACGTACAGGGTGACGGGGCCGACGGCGAGCAGGTCCGGCTTGCCCTCGCGATCGGAGTGCAGCTCGAGCTCGGTGATCGGCTCGTCCTTCGACTTCACGGTGACGCCGGGCGCCACCCGGATGACCGCGCGTCCCCTGGAGAACTCGAGGGCGCCGACGCGCGGGGGCGCGGGCGGGGGCAGCCGGATGTCGCTGCCCTCCGCGCTGCCGATCGTGCTCGTACCTTCGCGGAGCCAGTGCAGGCCCACGACGGAGAGCCATCCGTCGGGAGCGCGCAGGCCCTCTTCGCGCTTCGCGCGCCAGTCCTCGATCTCGTGGACGTAGTCCGGCGGGGCCGCGCCTGCGGCCGGCGCCGAGGCGAGCACCGCGCCCAGGAGAAGGAGAACGGGTTTCACGGGCCGAGTGTAACGCCGCGCGTCTGGCCAGGGGAGGCGCGCGGCGGCGGGGCTTGAATCCCCCGGAAGGCTCGTTCATGCTCTGCTCCCCATGAGGCTCCAGCCGCGGCGATGATCGTCGGCCAGCGCATCCGCCGGCCCGACGCTCTCGACAAGGTCAAGGGCAGCGCTCTGTACGTCGAGGACGTGGCGATGGGGGGAGCGCTCCTGGCCGGCGT
>QHVP01000184.1:7979-16129 GCA_003222295.1 Acidobacteriota bacterium
CCGGCGAGATCCTCGCCAAATGGAAGGTCCGGCGCGGCGAGGTCGAAGTCGCGCTCGGCCGCTCCGACGTCGTGGTGGTGGAGGGCACCTACCACACTCCGTACCAGGAGCACGCGTACATCGAGCCCAACGGGATGGTCGCCTGGCCCGAGGGTCCGGGCGTGGTCGTCCACGGCTCGATGCAGTGCCCGTTCTACGTGCAGAAGGCCGTGGCCTCCGCTCTCGGCTGCGAGCTGAGCCACGCGCGCATCGTGCAGGCGGTGACGGGCGGCGGCTTCGGCGGCAAGGAGGACGCGCCTTCCGCCCCCGGCGCGCAGGCGGCGCTCCTCGCGCGCGCCACCGGCCGCCCCGTGCGCCTCATCTTCACGCGCGAAGAGGACATGGCCGTGATGTCCAAGCGCCATCCCGGCCGCATCCGGATGCGCACGGGCGCGACCCGGGACGGACACCTGGTCGCGTGCGAGGTCGACTACCTCCTCGACGGCGGCGCCTACGCGACCCTCTCGCCCGTCGTCCTCTTCCGCGGCACCGTGCACGCCTGCGGCCCGTATCGCGTGCCCAACGTGAAGGTGGACGCGCGCGCGGTGCGCACGAACACCGTTCCCTCCGGCGCCTTCCGCGGATTCGGCGAGCCGCAGGTCGTCTTCGCCGGCGAGAGCCAGATGGACCGCCTGGCCGAGCGGCTGGGGATGGACCCGCTCGCCCTGCGCCGCCTCAACGCGCTGCGCCCCGGCGACGAGACGATCACCGGCCATCGCCTCACGACGAGCGTCGGCTTCGCGGAGGTCCTGGACAAGGTGGCCGCGGAATCCGGCTGGGAGAGGAAGCGCGAGACCTTTCGCGCCGATCGTGGTCGCCGCGGACGGGAGCGTGACCGTGGCCGTGGGCACCACCGAGATCGGACAGGGCATGATCACCGTGCTCAGCCAGATCACGGCGGAGGCGCTGGGGTGTCCGGTCGAGATGGTGAAGGTGATGGATCCCGACACCTCGCGCGTCCCCGACAGCGGGCCCACCGTGGCCAGCCGCACCACCGTGATGAGCGGGAACGCGATCCGCGACGCGGCCGCGAAGATCCGCGCGGCCATGGAGCCCGTCATCGCGGACAGCGGCCTCGGCTGGCGCGAGGCCGTCTCGCTCTGCGTGACGAAGCAGGTCGGCCTGGCCGCGCACGGCTGGGCGGTGCCGCCACGACGACGTTCGATCTCGAGACCGGGCAGGGCGAGGCCTACATCTGCTACTCGTGGTCGGCGAACGTGGCCGAGGTCGAGGTCGACATGGAGACGGGGGAGACGCGCGTCGTGAAGGTCTGGTCCGGCCACGACGCGGGACGCGTGGTCAACCCGACCACGGGCGAGGGGCAGGTGGAAGGCGGCGTCCTCCAGGGCCTGGGCTACGCCCTCGTCGAGGAGCACGCGCTCCGCGAGGGCCGGATCCTGAACGACCAGTTCTCGACGTACATCATCCCCACCACCCTGGATACGCCCGAGATCAAGGCCATCCTCGTCGAGCACGACTTCCCGTGGGGCCCCTACGGCGCCAAGGGTCTCGGGGAGACCCCGATCATCGCGGTGGCGCCCGCGGTGACCGCCGTCATCCACCATGCGGCCGGAGTGCGCCTTTTCCGGATCCCGGCCACTCCCGAGCGGGTGTGGGCGGCGCTGCGCGCCGGGAGCGGCCGGCATTCCGGCGCAAGGTGCGCACCGACCAGCGCCTGCTCGACGTGCTCCGCGAGGACCTGCGGCTCACCGGCGCCAAGGAGGGATGCGGCAAGGGCGAGTGCGGCGCGTGCACGGTGCTCGTGGACGGCCAGGCCGTGGACGCCTGCCTCATGATGGCCTACCAGGCCGACGGGGCCGTGGTCGAGACCATCGAAGGGCTCGCCGACGGCGCGCTCCACCCGTTGCAGGAGTCCTTCATCGAGATGGGCGGCGTGCAGTGCGGCATCTGCATTCCCGGGATGATCCTGGCCGCCAAGGCCATCGTGGACGAGCATCCGGGAGCCACCGCCGACCAGGTGCGCGCAGGCCTGGCCGGCAACCTCTGCCGTTGCACAGGGTACACCAAGATCTTCAGCGCCGTCGCGCAGGCGGCGATGTCCCCGCGCCTGACCAAGCCGCGCCGCTTCCTGGTCGCGCCCGCCGCTCCGCGCTACTTCCGCCCGCGTTCGCTCGAGGAGGCCCTGGAGATCCTCGCCGCGCGCGCGGAGGAGGTGCGTCCCCTGGCCGGAGGCACCGACATCCTCGTCAAGGCCAAGGACGGCATGGAGAGCCGGGCCGCCCTCTTCGACCTCACGGCCGTGCCCGAGATCCGCGGCATCCAGGAGCAGGACGGCCAGGTCTGGATCGGGGCCGCGGCCACGCACACCGAGATGATGCGCTCGCCCCTCGTCGCCTCCGCGGCGCCGGCCCTGCCCGCGGCCTGCGCGGTCATCGGCGGGCCGCAGATCCGCAATCGCGGCACCCTCGGCGGCAACCTGGCCAACGCCTCGCCCGCGGCCGACACCGTCCCGCCCCTCTTCGTGGCGGATGCGATCGTCGAGGTGGCGTCGGTGTCCGGGCGGCGCGACGTCCCCATCACCGAGTTCTTCCCCGGGCCGCGCCAGAGCGTGCTCGCGCGCGACGAGCTGATTCTCGGCGTGCGCGTGCCCAGGCGCGCCGGCGTGCGCGGCACCTTCCTGCGCCTGGGCCAGCGGCAGGCCCAGGCCATCTCGAAGGTGTCGGTCGCGCTGGCCATCATCTTCCACGACGGGCGGCCGGACTGGGTGCGGGTGGCCCTGGGCGCGGTGGCGCCGACGGTCGTGCGCGCCCGCGAGACGGAGAAGGCCCTCATGGCCGGCGGATGGGACGCCCTGCAGCGGGCGAAGGACGCGGTACGCGCGGAGGTGCGGCCGATCGACGACCTGCGCTCGACCGCGGAATATCGTAGGGAAATGGCCGCGGTGCTCCTCGAGCGCGCCGTGCGCCGTGTAGCGGAGGCCTGAGATGCTGATGCGGAAAGAGGTCGCGCCGGACTTCAGGGTCGGCGATCGGTCGCTCTACGATCTGCTCGCCGACCACGCCGTCGTCGCCTTCTTCTTCCCGAAGGCCTTCACGCCCGGCTGAACGCACGAGGCCGGCGAGTTCCGCCGGGAATACCAGAACCTGAAGGAATCAGGGTGCGAAGTCGTCGGCATCTCACGCGACGACCAGGCGACCAATGACCGCTTCCGCGATTCTCTCGGCCTGCCCTACCCGCTCGTAGGCGACCCCGAGGGGACGATCTGCGACGGCTACAAGGTGAATTGGCCGCTCATCGGGCGCTCGAAGCGCGTGACCTATCTGATCGGCCGCGACCATCGCGTCCGGCTCGCTTTCCACGACGAGTTCAAGACGGAGGCGCACGCCGTGCAGGCCTGCGCGGCGGCGCCGGAGGCGAAGGCGTGACGGTGAGCACGATCTTGCCGACGTGCGCGCCCGCTTCCAGCGCGCGGTGCGCCTCCGCGGCGGCGTCGAGCGCGAAGGCGGCCTGGATGACCGGCCGCACCTGGCCCTTCTCGATCAGCGGCCAGACGTTTGCGTGAACGGCGCGGGCCAGCCGCCCCTTCTCCTCGATGGAGCGCGCGCGCAGCGTGGAGCCGGTCAGGGTGAGGCGGCGATGCAGGATGGGTACGAGGTCGATCTCCGCCCGCGACCCCCTGAGGAAGGCGATCTGGACCAGCCGGCCGTCCGCCGCCAGTGACGCGACGTTGCGCGGCAGGTAATCGCCGCCGACCATGTCCAGGATGACGTCCACTCCGCGACCCGCCGTCATCTCGCGCACGACCGCCGCGAAGTCCTCTCGCCGGTAGTCGATCGCGCGCTCCGCGCCCAGCCGCTCGCAGGCCGCGCACTTGTCGGGAGTGCCCGCGGTGGCGAACACGCGCACGCCCCGCGCTTGCGCCATCTGGATGGCGGTGGTGCCGATCCCGCTCGCCCCGCCATGGACGAGCAGGGTCTCGCCCGCGGAGAGCCGGCCCCTCTCGAACACGTTCGTCCAGACCGTGAACACCGCCTCCGGCAGGGCCGCGGCCTGGACGAGGTCGATCCCGCTCGGAAGGGGCAGGCATTGCACGGCGGGCGCCGCGCAGTACTCCGCATAACCGCCGCCGGCCACCAGCGCGCAAACGGCGTCGCCGTCGTGCCATTCCCCCACGTCCTTGCCGCGCCCCACCACCCGTCCCGCGACCTCGAGTCCCGGAATGTCGGAAGCGCCGGGCGGGGGCGGGTACTGGCCTTGGCGCTGGAGGATGTCCGGACGATTGACGCCGGCCGCCGCCACCGCGATCAAGACCTCGCGCGGAGCGGGCGCCGGCGTCGGCCGCGACACCGGCCGCAGCACCTCCGGTCCCCCGGGATGCGCGATCTCGACCGCCGTCATCATCTCCGGGACCGTGCTCACCAGTCGACGTTCCCGCCCGCCTCGCGCATCCGCTCGACCAGCGCGCGCAGGCGCCGCTCCATCTCGGCCGCGGACGCCTGGTGGCGGTCCCCGTGTCCGGCGAGCACCCATTCGAAGGGGTGCGCGGCGAGGCGCTCCAGCGAGTCCGTCTGGGCCGCCCAGGAGTACCAGCAGGCGTCACGGAAGGCGCCGAGATCCTGCTGCCGGCGACTCCAGTAAAGCGAGTCGCCGCTGAAGAGGAACCGCGACTCGAGCAGGAAGGCGGCGCTGCCGCGCGTGTGGCCGGGAAGCGGGATGGCGACGAGGTCCGGTCGGACGAGGGCGGGATCGAGGCCGCGGATGAGGTGCGTGGCGAACGGAGCTGCCCCCGCGTCCGCTTCGTGGACCCACACCTGGGCCCCGAAGTGGCGCGGTGGGTGAGGAGGACGTGGGTGAGGCCGCCGCGGCCCTCGATCTCCCGCACCAGGGGAGTCGTGAAGCGCGGCGAGTCCACGAGCAGGTTGCCTTCCGGACGGACGGCGAAGAACGCGTTCGCGCCGAACGAGTCCTCCGAGTTGAAGCCGCAATAGAACACGCCGTCGGCGATCTCCTGTGGGAAGAGGCCGGACACGTCGATGGACCGGCCTTGCGCGCCGATGGACGCGGTCGGACATGCGACGAGGGCACGCGACGCCGCGCGCTCGTCCTCGGCGGATGCCGGCTGTCGCCACACCGTGGACTGTCCGTGGCCGTCGCTTTCCGCGAACACCGCCGGAGCAAGCTGCCGGCAGGCATCGCAGTCGATGCAGGTGGTGTCCACACTCCATTATGGGAGAGAATTGCTATGCTGCTCGCAACCGAGGAGCCCCGATGTTCCCCCTCCGACCCCCGCTCGTCCTTGCCGCCGTCGTTGTCGCCGTCCTATCCGCCCCCCTGATCGCCGCGGAGCGGACGGGGCCGCCCGCCCCGCCCTTCCCATCCGCGCGCGCCGCGGACTGGATCGGCGCGCCCGCTTCCTGGGAGAGCCTGCGCGGACGCGTCGTGCTTCTCGACGTGTGGACCTTCGCCTGCAGCAACTGCCGGGCCACCATGCCCTGGCTGAAGGAGGCCCGGCAGAGGTACGCGTCGCGGGGCTTGTCCCTCGTCGGCATCCACACGCCGGAGATGACGTTCGAGCGGGAGCGCCCGAAGGTGGAGGCGGAGGTGCGCCGGCAGGGGCTGGACTATCCGCACCTCCTGGACAACGACTCCGCCTACTGGAAGGCGCTCGGTAACGAGTACTGGCCGACGGTGTATCTCGTGGATCGCTGCGGCCGCCTCCGCGACCGCCACGTCGGCGAGGTGCATTCCGGCGAGGACAGCGGCCGCCGCGTCGACGCGCGCATCGAGGCGCTGCTGGCGGAGCCGGCCGCCGCCTGCACCGCCGCCGGCGCCACGGAGACCCGGCCATGATCTTCGGTCCGACCTTCGCGGAGATGCGCGACCCGTCGCGCATCCGGCCCGACCTCCGGGAGAAGGCGCGCGCGGCACGGGCCCGGCCTCTCGATCCGCTGAACCTCTACAACCTTTCCTGGAAGGCGGACGGCCCCGTGCCCTACACCGTGCTGCCCGAGGTGCTCACCGGGGTCTGGGCACCGATCGTCGTGCTCTCCGCGCGCCATTTCCCGACCGGCTCGCACAAGGTCGGCCCCGCGTACTCGATCCTGGCCGAGAAGCAGGTGGAGGGTCAGTGCGCGCCCGGCGAGCACACGCTCGTGTTCCCGTCCACCGGCAACTTCGGCATCGGAGGGGCGTGGGTGGGGCCGCGCATGGGCTATCGCTCGCTGGTGGTGCTCCCGGAGGAGATGAGCGCCGAGCGCTTCGCCAAGATCCGCGACTACGGGGGCGAGGTCATGGCCACGCCCGGCTCCGAGTCGAACGTCAAGGAGATCTACGACAAGGTCGGCGAGCTGCGCGCGGCCGCCGGCAATCGCGTCCTGAACCAGTTCGAGGAGTTCGGGAACTACCGGTTCCATTTCCACTGCACGGCCACGGCCGCCCTCGAGGTCGTGCGCGACCTGGGCCTCGGCTTCGGCGCCTTCGTCTCCGCGATGGGCTCCGCGGGCACCATCGCGGCCGGCGAGGCCATCAAGCGCGACCATCCCGGCTGCGCCGTCGTGGCGGTGGAGCCCGTGCAATGCCCGACCCTCTACAACGTCGGGTTCGGCGCCCACCGCATCGAAGGCATCGGAGACAAGCACGTCACCTGGATCCACAACGTCTGGGCGACGGACCTGCTCGTGTGCGTCGACGACCAGGATTGCCTCGAGGGGCTGCAGCTCCTGCACCAGGGCTCGGAGGTGCTGGCCGGGGAGGGCGTCGAGGCCCAGGTGGCGGCGAGCTGGACGGACATTTTCGGCATCAGCGGCGTGTGCAACGTGCTGGCCGCGATCAAGGCCGCGCGTCACTACGGGCTGGGTCCCAAGGACGCGGTGGTCACGGTGGCCACGGACGGGTTCGATCGCTACCCATCCGTGCTGCAGCGCCTCTCGCGCGAGCAGGGGCCGATGAATCGGGACGAGGCGCGCCGGCGGCTCCAGGTCTTCCGTGGCCTTCACCTGGGTGGAGCAGCAGGGCAAGACGGTGGACGACCTGCGCGCGCAGGAGGACCCCGCCTTCTGGATCTCGCACCAGGAGCGCGCGTCCGTGATCGATCGCCGCATCGTGGAACGGCGTGGCTGATCGGGCAGTTTCGCGCCCGCCAGTGAGCTCGGCGCCGCGGAGCGGCGGCGAGCGACGGGGGGTTTCAGGGGGGGTCGCGAACGCCCACCTGAGGAGGCGTGAGTGCCCCCCCTGAGATGAAGACGGTCTGACCGCCCTTCATGACGAAGCGGACGCGCTCGAGCTCCGCGATGTCCTGAAGCGGATCGCCGGCCACGGCGATCACATCCGCGAAGCGGCCGGCCTCCACCGTGCCCAGCTCCGCCTCGCGGCCGAGCAGCTCCGCGCCCACACGGGTGGCGGACTCGATGGCCTGCAGCGGCGTCATCCCGTAACGGACCATGTAGGTGAACTCGCGCGCCTGCGGCTCCGTCCAGGCGTAGCCGCCGGCATCGGTGCCGTAGGCGATCTTCACGCCTTGGCGCAGGGCCTTGGCGAAGGCCTGCTTCTCGAGGTCGACCATCGTCACCCAGATGGGCGCGCCCGCCTTGGCCCGGCCCTCCGCCACGTAGACCCCCACGTAGATGGTGGGACACCAGAAGACGCCACGCCGGACCATCAGGTCGATCGTTTCGTCGTCGAGGCCGTCGCCGTGCTCGATGGTGTCGACGCCCGCGTTGAGCGCGGACAGGATCCCTTCGCGGCCCATGGCGTGGGCGGCGACCTTGCGCCCGAGGCGGTGCGCCTCCTCGACGATGGCGTGCGCCTCCTCGTCGGTGAAGTTCACCCACGAGTGCAGGGCGCCGTCCTTGAGGAAGTAGCGGCGGTCCGAGTAGTACTTGATCCAGTCCGCGCCGTACTTGACCTGCTCGCGCACGGCGTGGCGAACCCCGTCCACGCCGTCCGCGATCTGCACGCCCTCCGGAACGCGGAGCTCCCAGGAGAAGCCGAGGAGGGGGTAGGTGCCGGTGGGGGCCAGGGCGCGCGTGGCCACGAAGAGGCGGGGGCCCGGGATGACTCCCCGGTTGATCGCGTTCCTCACGTCCACGTCGGCGTACATGGCGCCCTCCGTCTCCAGGTCGCGCATCGTGGTGAAGCCGTGCTCGAGGGCG
>QHVP01000185.1 GCA_003222295.1 Acidobacteriota bacterium
AGATCAACACCCTGCGCGGCAACATCAACTGGATGCACGCGCGCGAGAGCCTCTTCTCCTCGCCCCTCTTCGGGGACGACCTCGCAAAGATCCTGCGCGTCATCGACCAGCGCGGCCGCGACTCCGCGATGTTCGATAACGTGCTGGAGATGCTCACCCTCACCGGCCGCGCGCTCCCCCACGCGGTGATGATGATGATCCCGGAGCCGTGGAGCGGCCACGAGTCGATGAGCGCGAAGAAGAAGGCGTTCTACGAGTACCACGCCGCGCTCATGGAGCCCTGGGACGGCCCCGCTTCCATCGCCTTCACCGACGGCATCCGCATCGGGGCCACCCTCGACCGCAACGGCCTGAGACCCTCGCGCTACTACGTCACCAAGGACGGCCTCGTCGTGCTGGCCTCCGAGGTCGGCGTGCTGCCCGAGACCCCGGCCGACCGCGTGCTGCAGAAGGGACGCCTGCAGCCCGGCCGCATGTTCCTGGTCGACACCGAGGAAGGCCGCATCGTGGCCGACGAGGAGATCAAGCTCCGCACCGCCAACGAGAAGCCCTACGGCCAGTGGGTGCGCGACAACCTGGTGACGCTCGAGGAAGTCCCGGAGGCGCCCTCGCCGGCGGAGCCCGACCACGAGACGGTCCTGAAGCGCCAGCTCGCCTTCGGCTACACCCGGGAGGACGTGGAGCAGCTCATGCTGCCCATGGGCAAGGATGGCGTCGAGCCCGTTGGCTCCATGGGCGACGACACGCCCCTGGCCGTCCTCTCCGAGCGCCCGCAGCTCCTCTACAACTACTTCAAGCAGCTCTTCGCCCAGGTCACGAACCCGCCCATCGACGCCATCCGCGAAGAGATCATCATGGCCGGCGACACCACCATCGGCCCCGAGAGCAACCTCCTGGAGCCGACGCCGCTGTCCGCGCATCAGATCAAGCTCGCCAGCCCCATCCTCACCAACGAAGAGCTGGAGAAGCTGCGCTACGTGAGCACGCCCAAGGGGCGCTCCGGCGCCTGGGCCTTCAAGGCCGCGACCATCCCCATCCTCTTCCCGCCGGAGGCGGGCGGGGAAGGACTCGAGCAGGCGATGGCCGAGGTCTGCCGCCGCGTGAGCGAAGCGGTGCGGTCCGGGATCAACATGCTGATCCTCTCCGACCGCGGCGTGGACGCGGAGAACGCGCCCATCCCCGCCCTGCTGGCCGTGGCCGGCGTCCACCACCACCTGATCCGGGAGGGCACGCGCACCCAGGTCGGTCTCGTGCTGGAGAGCGGCGAGCCGCGAGAGGTGCACCACTTCGCCCTGCTCATCGGCTACGGGGCGGGAGCGGTGAATCCCTACCTCGCCTTCGAGACCCTGCACGACCTCGTGAGCCAGGGCATGCTCCCCGGCGTCGACGAGGAGCACGCGGTCAAGTACTACCTCAAGGCCCTGAGCAAGGGCGTGGTGAAGGTCATCTCCAAGATGGGGATCTCCACCATCCAGAGCTATTGCGGGGCCCAGATCTTCGAGGCTGTGGGCCTCGACCAGGACGTGATCGACAAGTACTTCACCTGGACCCCGTCGCGTCTGCGCGGCATCGGCATCGGGGTCATCGCGCGCGAGGCCACCGCTCGGCACTGGTCGGCCTTCGGCGCGACGGGAGTGGGCCGGCGCGACCTCGACCCCGGCGGCAAGTACAAGTGGCGCTACGACGGCGAGCACCACCTCTTCAACCCGCAGTCGATCCACAAGCTCCACCACGCCTGCCGCACGAACGACTTCACGCTGTTCGGCGAATACAGCGCGCTCATCAACACCCAGGAGAAGCGGCGGGCCACGCTGCGTGGCCTCATGCAGCTCCGGCCGGCGGGGCCGCCGGTGCCCCTTTCAGAGGTGGAGCCGGTCGAGGCCATCGTCAAGCGGTTCAAGACCGGAGCCATGTCCTACGGCTCCATCAGCAAGGAAGCGCACGAGACGCTCGCGGTGGCCATGAACCGCATCGGGGGCAAGAGCAACACCGGCGAAGGCGGAGAAGACCCGGCGCGCTACTTCCTGGAGCCCAACGGCGACTCTAAGAACAGCGCGATCAAGCAGGTCGCCTCGGCCCGCTTCGGCGTCACCAGCAACTACCTCGTCAACGCGCGCGAGCTGCAGATCAAGATGGCCCAGGGAGCCAAGCCCGGCGAGGGCGGCCAGCTCCCGGGCAAGAAGGTCTATCCCTGGATCGCCAAGGTCCGCCACTCCACTCCGGGCGTCGGCCTCATCTCGCCACCGCCGCACCACGACATCTACTCGATCGAGGACCTGGCCGAGCTGATCCACGATCTCAAGAACGCGAGCGAGCACGCGCGCATCAGCGTCAAGCTCGTGTCCGAAGTCGGAGTCCGACCTCAAGAACGCGAGCGAGCACGCGCGCATCAGCGTCAAGCTCGTGTCCGAAGTCGGAGTCGGCACCATCGCGGCCGGCGTGGCCAAGGCCCACGCCGACGTCGTGCTCATCAGCGGCCACGACGGCGGCACCGGCGCCTCACCGCTGTCCAGCATCAAGCACGCGGGCGTGCCCTGGGAGCTGGGCCTGGCGGAGACTCACCAGGTGCTGCTCCTCAACAACCTGCGCAGCCGCATCGTGGTGGAGACGGACGGCCAGCTCAAGACCGGCCGCGACGTGGTGGTGGCCACGCTCCTCGGCGCCGAGGAGTTCGGCTTCGCCACCGCGCCCCTGGTCGTGCTCGGCTGCATCATGATGCGCGTCTGCCACCTCAACACCTGCCCGGTGGGCGTGGCCACCCAGGACCCGCGCCTGCGCGAGAAGTTCACCGGCGACCCCGCCCACGTCGTGACCTTCATGAGGTTCATCGCGCAGGAAGTGCGCGAGCTCATGGCGGAGCTCGGCTTCCGGACGATGGACGAGATGATCGGGCGGGTCGACAAGCTGGACGTACGGCAGGCGCTCGAACACTGGAAGGCACACGGCCTCGACCTCTCGACGCTCCTGTACGATCCGCCAGCTGGCGATCACCCGGCGCTGTGCGCGCCCGCGCTCGAGCGAAAGGAGCCCGTCGCGGCCACGCTGCCCATCCGCAACCGCAACCGCGTGGTCGGCACCATCCTGGGCAGCGCGATCACGCGCAAGTACGGTCCGGCCGGGCTGCCCGACGACACCATCCACCTCACCTTCCAGGGCTCGGCCGGCCAGAGCTTCGGCGCCTTCATCCCGAAGGGCCTGACCCTGACCCTCGAAGGCGACGCCAACGACTACATCGGCAAGGGGCTGTCCGGCGGCCGCATCGTGGTCTACCCCGCGCGCGGCTCGAGCTTCGTGCCCGAGCAGAACATGATCGTGGGCAACGTCGCGCTCTACGGCGCGACCGCGGGCGAAGCGTTCTTCTACGGCGCCGCCGGCGAGCGCTTCGCCGTGCGCAACAGCGGCGTCCACGCCGTGGTCGAGGCGGTGGGCGACCACGGCTGCGAGTACATGACGGGCGGCCGCGTGGTCGTGCTCGGGCCCACCGGCCGCAACTTCGCCGCGGGCATGAGCGGCGGCATCGCCTACGTCCTCGACGAGGACGACGACTTCGCCGCCCGCTGCAACAAGGAGATGGTGCTCCTCTACCGGCTGCGCTACCCGGAAGAGATCTCTTTCGTGAAGGACCTCGTCTTCCGCCACGCCGAGCTCACGGGCAGCGCCCGCGCGCGCAAGGTGCTCGTGGACTGGGACTACTTCGTCCCCCGCTTCGTGCGCGTGGTGCCGAACGACTACAACCGCGTGCTGCAGGCGCAGCGCAAGATGCGTGAGACCGGCCTCTCGCCCGAAGAAGCGGAGATGGCCGCCTTCGAGCTCAACGCCGCGGACGTGGCCCGGGTGGGAGGCAAGTAGGGACCATGGGCAAACCCACGGGGTTCCTCGAGACCGGGCGTGAGCTGCCGCCCGACCGCAGCCCGCTCGAGCGCATCCAGGACTGGGGCGAGTTCCACGAGACGTTCCCGGCCAAGAAGCTCCGGGACCAGGGTGCGCGCTGCATGGACTGCGGCACCCCTTTCTGCCACACCGGCGAGGTGATCGCGGGCATGGCCACCGGCTGCCCCATCCACAACCTGATACCGGAGTGGAACGACCTCGTCTACCGCGGCCGCTGGCGCGACGCGTTGGACCGCCTCCACCAGACGAACAACTTCCCCGAGTTCACCGGCCGCGTGTGCCCGGCTCCCTGCGAAGGCTCGTGCGTGCTCGGCATCATCGATCCGCCCGTCACCATCAAGGGCATCGAGGCCTCCATCATCGACAAGGGCTTCGACGAGGGCTGGGTCGTCCCCCAGCCTCCCGAGCAGCGCACGGGCAAGACGGTGGCGGTCGTGGGCTCAGGACCGTCGGGCCTGGCCGCCGCCGCCCAGCTCAACCGCGCCGGCCATCTCGTCACCGTCTTCGAACGCGCCGACCGCATCGGGGGGCTGTTGATGTATGGCATCCCGAACATGAAGCTCGACAAGAGCGTGGTCGAGCGGCGCGTGGCCCTGATGGCGGCGGAGGGGATCGAGTTCCGCGCGGGGCGGCGGCGCGACCCTGCCCCGCGACCTCCCCATCCCCGGCCGCGAGCTCCAGGGCGTGCATTTCGCGATGGAGTTCCTGCACAAGAACACCAAGAGCCTGCTCGACAGCAACCTGCAGGACGGGCAGTTCATCTCCGCCGCGGAGAAGGACGTCGTGGTCATCGGGGGCGGCGACACCGGAACCGATTGCGTCGGCACTTCGATGCGTCACGGATGCCGGAGCCTCGTCCAGCTCGAGATCCTGCCCAAGCCGCCCCTGGCGCGCGCGGCCGACAACCCCTGGCCGCAGTGGCCCAAGGTCTACAAGCTCGACTACGGCCAGGAGGAAGCGGCGGCGAAGTTCGGCGCGGACCCGCGCGACTACTGCGTGACCACCCGGCGCTTCATCGGCGACGCGGAGGGCCGCGTCTCCGCCATCGAGACCGTCCGCATCGAGTGGGTCCGCGACAACGGCCGCTTCGCGATGAAGGAGGTTCCGGGCTCCGAGAAGACCTGGCCGGCGACGCTGGTCCTGCTGGCCATGGGCTTCCTGGGCCCGGACCGCGGCGGGATGCTCGATCAGCTCGGAGTCACCCTCGACAGCCGCGGCAACGTGGCCACGGATCCCGCCACCGGGATGACCAACGTGCCCGGGGTCTTCGCGGCGGGCGACATGCGGCGTGGTCAGTCGCTGGTGGTGTGGGCCATCTCCGAAGGCCGCGACGCCGCCCGGCGCGCGGATCGATACCTGCGCACGAAGGCGTAACGCAAACGATCGTTAACTGCGCGGCAGCTGGCTCTCCTCCGGCGGCAGCTCGCGGACCCAGATGTTCCGGAAGCGCACCGGGTGCGAATGGTCCTGCAGCCCGAGCGGCAGCTTGTCCGGGTGCGCGGCGTAGGGCGGCCGCGCCTGATGCGCGGTGGGCCCGCTCAGCTCGCGGTTGTCCTGGACGAGCACGCCGTTGAAAAGGACCGTCACGCGCGCCGGCGAGAGGGCCTTGCCCGCGGCGTCGAAGCGCGGCGCCCGGAACACGATGTCGTAGGTCTGCCACTGGCCGGGCGGACGCGCGGGGTTCACGAGGGGCGGGTACTGGCCGTAGAGCGCCGCCGCCTGGCCGTCCGCGTACGTCTTGTTCGTGGTGCCGTACGTATCGAGGACCTGGACTTCGTACTTGCCCATCAGGAACACGCCGCTGTTTCCGCGGTCCTGTCCGCCCTTCCCCACCGGCGGATCCGGCGCCATCCACTCCACGTGCACCTGCGCGTCGCCGAACCCCTGCTCGGTATGGATGCCTCCGGTTCCGGCCACCACTTCCATGTAGCCGTCCGCGACCTTCCACTTCGCGGGGGCGTCGGAGGGCGGGGTCGCGGGCGTCGCGCTCGCGGAGCCGGGGACGACCACCTTCGCCATGGGCCGCGTCTCGTCGTGGATTGCCCAGTCCTTTGCCATCTGTGCCGCCGCTCCTGTCGCGCAGACGCCCACCACGAGCGCCGCTCCCACGAATCGTTGCATATCCCCCTCCACCGCTGCGCCTCCCGCTATGCGGCGCCGCGCTCCTGATCGGCTTGGTCCCGCGATTATGTCATCGGCGGTGTTGACTGCGAACGAATGGCGGGCAATCGGGTGATCAACGTCGGGCTCGTCCAGATGTCGATGTCCGCCGACGCCGACGAGAACGTGCGCAAGGCGGTCGCCCGCGTGGGCGAGGCGAAGAGCAAGGGCGCGGACGTCGTCTGCCTGCCCGAGCTGTACCGCTCGCCCTACTTCTGCCAGAAGGAGGATGCGCGCCTGTTCGACCTGGCGGAGCCCGTTCCCGGCCCGAGCACGGAAGCGCTGGGACGCGCGGCCAAGGAGGCCGGAGTGGTGGTGGTGGCGCCGATCTTCGAGCGCCGCGCGCTCGGCCT
>QHVP01000186.1:0-1175 GCA_003222295.1 Acidobacteriota bacterium
GCCATGGGTCCCTTCGCCGGCCACGCGAAGAACGCGGAGCCGATGCTGCGCGTGATCGACAAGCACCGCCAGAGCGCGCACATGATCGACTCCACCCTGGTGCCGCGTGAGCTGCTCCAGTCCGCGGTCGCCATCTGGGACGAGGCCTACAGCCTCGGCGCGCAGAACGGGTACCGCAACAGCCAGGTCACGGTGCTGGCGCCGACGGGCACCATCGGCTTCATGATGGACTGCGACACCACCGGCATCGAGCCCGACATCGCCCTCGTCAAGTACAAGAAGCTCGTGGGCGGCGGCGTGATGAAGATCGTCAACCAGTCCGTGCCCGGCGTGCTCAAGCGGATGGGTTACAGCGCGGGCCAGATCGAGGACGTCATCAAGTACATCGACGAGAAGGAGATGATCGAGGGCGCGCCCCACCTCAAGGCCGAGCACCTGGCCGTCTTCGACTGCGCCTTTCCGCCCGCCAACGGGAAGCGCTCCATCCACTACATGGGCCACATCAAGATGATGGCGGCGGTGCAACCGTTCCTCTCCGGCGCGATCTCCAAGACCGTCAACATGCCGTCGGACGCGACGCCCGAGGACATCGCCCACGCCTATGCGGAAGCCTGGCGGCTCGGCCTCAAGGCCATCGCCGTCTACCGCGACGGGTGCAAGCGCTCGCAGCCCCTCAGCACCTCGAAGGACGAGAAGCCGGCGGCGGTGGCCGCGGCGCCGACCGCGCCCGAGGCGCGCCCGGCCCGCAAGAAGCTGCCGGACGAGCGGCACTCGATCACGCACAAGTTCTCCATCGCCGGCCACGAGGGGTACATCACCGTCGGCATGTACGAGGACGGCAAGCCCGGCGAGATCTTCCTGGTCATGGCCAAGGAGGGCTCGACCATCTCCGGCCTCATGGACGCCTTCGCGACCTCGATCTCGATGTCGCTGCAGTACGGCGTGCCGCTGGAGACGCTGGTCGAGAAGTTCTCCCACGTGCGCTTCGAGCCCAGCGGGTTCACCAAGAACGCCGAGATCCCCTACGCCAAGAGCATCACCGATTACATCTTCCGCTGGCTGGCCTCCAAGTTCCTGTCCAGCGAGCAGGCGCAGGCGGTGGGGGTGCAGGGCAACGATCACACGGCCGCGGTGGAGCCCCGCACGGGTCCGGTGACTCCGCGTCCGGCGGCCGC
>QHVP01000186.1:1390-14646 GCA_003222295.1 Acidobacteriota bacterium
CGCCTGCTCCATCACGAGGGGCGGCCGGAGGCCCTGATCGTGACGGCCTGCCGCCTGGCCGTGGAGACGGCCTGCCGCGCCGCCCTCGAGCAGGTGGGCCTCGAGTACGACGGCGATCTCGAGCTGGCCCTGGCCCGGCTGGGCGCGCCCCGCGACGTGTGGGAGCTGCAGCAGGGCGGGCCCGCCGCGCGCCGTCTGGCCGCGGCCGAGCGCGGCGTGGCCTGGTTCGCGTCGTACCTGCGTCATGCCGCTCCGGGCCGATCCTGGGGCTTCTGACGCGTATTGAGGAGGGGCATGGATAAGGTCCGGCAACTCGCGCACGACCTGATCGACACTCTCAGCGACGAGGAGGTCCGCCTCCTCATCGCCTACGCGCACCAGATCCAGGAAGGGCACTTCGCGGCCCTCACCAACGGCCTCGAGCAGCTCCTGGAGGAGCCGGCCTGACCTTCGCCGCCCGCGGGGCCGCGGTTCCGCGGACGGCCGTCGTTTCTCCCACCTTCCACCTCCACCGCCGCCGCGCCCTCCATCGTCTCTGCCTGGCCCTGGCTCGCCATGCGCGCGTCGTCCTCGCCGCCTCGAGGGTGGTGCGCGCGCTCGATGCGCGCGACCGGCTCGGGCGCATCGCCGCCTTGTTCACGTTCGTGTCCCAGCTCGGCGCGGGCGGGGAGGAGACCGTCGAGCTCCGCGACGGCGTGGACGTGCTCTTCCGCGTGGCCGGACCGGAGGCGGCTCCGGCCGTGCTCCTCGCCGCGCTGCTGAAGGCGGCGGGGGAGCGCGCGCAGCTCGACTACGCGCGCGATCTCGTCTTCGTGAGGGTCGAGGTCGATCCCACGGACGCGGCGCGACTGCCGCCGCACGCCGCTCTCATCGTGGCCCGGCGCCGGGCGCGCCTGTACCTGCCGCTGTGGGCGCGCCATGCGCGGAGCCCGCTGGGGTTCCTGCCCCAACCCACGCGGGAAGGGCTCGCGCGGCGGCGATTCGTCGCCTAGCCACTACAATCCGCCGATGTCTGCGCTCGTGCCTCGCCCTCGCGCAGCGCTCGCGCTCCGAGCCGTTCTGCCGTTCCTGCTCTACTCGCTCGCGCGCGACGTGGATGCGGCGGTCGGCGTGCTTCTGCATTCGACGCTGGACCTGCCCGATTTCGTTCGCCGCGCAATCTCCCTGTTGAACCCCGCCGACCTGGCGCGTCACGCGCTCATCTCTGTTGCCGTTGGCGGTGCCGTTTGGCTCGCGCTGGCGCTTGTCCGTTCTCATTCCAGCGCGGTCCGTTTCCTCGAGGCCCTCGATGCGACGGCATCCACGTTTGTCGTCCTCCTCCTCCGCCCGCTCCTCACGTCGATGGCTCTCGTGGCGCTCGCCGTCCAGCCCACCTATCCCTACGCGTTCACGCTGCCCGTCGCGCTGGGCCAGGACCTCTCGATCGCGGTCAGCGCCGCGATCCTGGCCGCGCTGGCCGCCGCCCACCTGCCGTCTCCTCGTCTTCCCGCCCCGGGCGCGCTGTCCCTCGCCTTCATCGCGCTTGTCGCCTACGCCCTGCTCACGCCGGAGGCCGCGCGTCGCTGGGAGGGCCATCCGGGCAACGAGCCCAAGACCTTGCGCATGGCCGTGGCCCTCGGCCACGGGCTCACCCTCGACGTCGAGGGCGTGAGCGCGGGCATGGAAGCGCTGAGGCCGCGACCGCTGCTCTCCGCGGCCGCGGACGCGGCGGGCGGCCTGGCCCGTGAATCGGCGCGCATGATCGCGGCGCTGGCCCACGGTCCGCGCGCGGTCGGCGCTTCCGCCATTCGGGCCACACGCATCACCCGGCAGACCATCCGCGGCAAGGAGGGCGGCGTCTTCACCGTCCTCGCCCCCGGGCCGTCGCTACTCCTGGCGCCGGTGCTGCGCCTCGACCGCGCGCTGAACCTGGCGCGCGGCACGCCGGGGCGCCTGGCGTTGACCGTCCTCTTCTGGAATGTGCTGGCGGCGGCGCTGGTGGCGGCGGTCTTCCTCCTCGCCCGCGACGGCGGAGCGGGGCCGGGAGCGGCCGCCGCCATCGCCGGCCTGGCCGCCCTGCTGCCGCCGCTGCTGTTCTATTCGTACCAGTTCTATCCCGAGATGCTGGGCGCGCTCGCGCTCGCCCTCGCCCTGCGCGCGATCCTGCTCCGGCCCCCGGAGTCGGCGCGCGGGGCGCTCGTCCTGGGCCTCCTGCTCGCCTTCCTGCCCTGGCTGCACCAGAAGTTCCTGCCCGTGTGGGCACTGCTGGTGGCGATGGCGGTCGTGCGCGCAGTGGATGCGCTGGTGACGACGCGGACGCTTGCCGCCCTCGTCCTGCCCCAGCTCGTGTCCGCGTACCTGCTCGCGCTCTACAACTTCGGCATCACGGGCAGCGTGCGTCCGGACGCGCTCTATCTGGCTTGGGGACCGGGCGGGGTCAGCTCGGCGCGATGGGGACAGGGGTTGTTCGGCCTGGCCCTCGACGCGCGCTACGGCCTGCTGCCCTACGTGTCCCTCTACCTCTTCGCGCTGGGCGGCCTGGTTCTATCGGGCCCGGCGGCGCGCGTGCTGCGCGTGGGGGCGGCGCCCGTCCTCGTCTATTACCTGACCGTCGCGGCCGCCGACAACTGGAGCGGCGCCGTCTGCAACCTCGGTCGCTACATCCTGCCCGCGCTCCCGTACGCGCTGGCGCTGGTCGCGCTCGTGGTCGCGCTGGCCCCGGGCCGGCGCGGCGTGCTCGCGCTCTTCCTGGCCCTTGCCGCCTGGAGCGCGCTGATCGCGGTGCGCCTGTGGGACGATCCCCACGCCGCCAACGATTGCGCGCTGCTGCTGGCGCGCAGCGCGATCGCGGACGGCAGTGCGTACATCCCGAACCTCTTCATCCGCGCCTGGTCGGAGGGCGCGCCGGGCCTGGGGGCCCGCATCCTCGTGTGGGCGTGCCTGGGGGCGGGACTGGCCGCCTGGCTGCGGCGCGCCGCGCAGGGCCGCGCGGGCGCACGCCCGGCTTCCGCCCTCTTCGGCCTGGCCGCGACCGTGCTCGCCGCCGCCGCCCTTCTCGAGCGCTGGCCGACGAGCCGGGCGGGGCCGCGGTTCCCGGACGCGGTGGACGCGGGGCCGGGGGCGACCGCCTTCGTCGAGGACGCGCGCGTCGACGGCGAGCGCGCCTGGGTCGATCCCGGCGAGCACGCCATCCTCCTGCGCACGCGCGATGGAAGCGGGACGCTGCGCCTGCGCGCGGAGGGAGAGGGCCTGCTGCGGCTCGCCGGCCGGCCGCCGCTGCCCATTCCCGCCGCGGGGCTCGAGGTCGACCTCCCGCTGGACGCGGTCGCCGTCCTTCAGGGCCGGCGGGGCGTCACGGAGACGCTCTGGCGCCAGCGGATCGAGGTCGAGGCGCCGGGCGCGGTTGCCCTGGGCCTGAAGGTGCTCGACGCCGGCCTCAAGTGATGCGCCGGTAGCGCGCGTCCACCAGTGACGAGAGCCCGTAGGCGGCGAGGCCGACCGCGACCACGAAGAGCAGCCAGTGGCCTTCGTCCTGCCGGCCCAGCAGGCGCAGAGCGCCGGCCACACCGCGCGCCTCGTGCGCGTTCGCGTCGAGACCCGCGCGCAGGAGGAACCAGCCGATGACGCCGAAGGTCACGCCCCGCGCGGTGAGTCCGGCGCGTCCCACGCGCCGCGACCAGAGCCGCGCGCCGGCGCTCATCTCCGAGGTGAGGAGATCATTCTCGAATAGAGCCGTGTACGCCTTGTAGAACTGGTACACGCCGCTGCCGATCACGGCCAGACCCACCGCCGCGACCACCCAGCGTCCGTAGGGAGCGGACAGGAGGCGCGTCACCCACGTGCGGACGGCATTGGAACGACCCTCGTGGAGGCCGATGACCACACTGGCGGCGCTGAGGGCGAGGGCGGCGTGACCGAGCCCGCTGACCACGAAGGTGGCGCGCGTGGCCAGGGCCTGGAGGCTCGTTCCCTTCCGCTCCAAGTCGAGCCAGGCCTGCGCGAACCGCCACAGCGCGTACGCGGCCAGCCCGAGCGCGAGCACGAGCAGGAACACCGTGCCGAAGTGCTGCTGCCCGATGGCCTGGATCGCGCCGCGTGCGTCCGTCGCACGCCCGCCGACGGCGGCGGCCTCGGCCGCGAGCAGGCCGACGAGGATGTACACGAGCCCGCGCGCGGCGAAGCCGAAGCGGGCCAGGGGCTCGATCCACCGCCGGTTGGACGTCGCGCGCGAAGCCATGCGATTCGTTCATCGTACCGTCGCCCAGCCCTCGAACGGAGGGTTCGAGGGGATGAGCTAGACTCGGGATTCCCGCAATGAGCGGAACTCCATCCGGCCCGGACGCGTCTCTAGAGGGAGTGTCAAGCGCTCCCCTGGTCGAGTTCCGCGACCTCACCGTCTCCTACGGCTCCCTGGTCGCCCTCTCCGGAGTGACGGGGGCATTCCCTCCCGGGCCCACCGGCCTGCTCGGTCCCAACGGAGCGGGCAAGACCACGCTGCTCAAGACGCTGCTGGGGTTCCTGAGGCCCGATGCCGGCCGCCTCGTGGCCTTCGGCCTCGATCCCACGACGTCGCCCCTCGAGGTGCGGCGCCGGATCGGCTACATGCCGGAAGTCGATTGCCACATTCCGTCCATGACCGCGGCCGCGTTCGTGGCCTTCGCGGGCGAGCTGTCCGGCATGCCCCGTGACGAAGCCATCAGCCGCTCGCACGAGGTGCTCTACTACGTCGGGCTCGGCGAAGCGCGCTATCGGGCCGTCGACACCTACTCGACGGGCATGAAGCAGCGCGCGAAGCTGGCCCAGGCCCTCGTGCACGATCCCGACCTGCTGCTCCTCGACGAGCCGACCAACGGCCTCGACCCGCAGGGGCGCGAGGAGATGCTGGCCCTCATCCAGGACATCTCGCGGCGGCGGCAGATGAGCCTCATCCTCTGCTCGCACCTGCTGCGCGACGTCGAGCAGGTCTGCGACAACGTGATCGTCTTCAACCAGGGCAAGGTGGCCGCGCGCGGCCCCATCGCCGCCCTCACCGGCCCCCGGCGCAGCGTCTACGACCTGCGGCTCAAGGGCGACGCGGCCGGGTTCCTCACCGACCTCAAGGACCTCGGCTGCGAGTGGCGCGAGAGCGAGGACGGGTATCGGGTCTTCCTCACCGACGGCACCGGTCCCGAGCTGCTGTTCAAGACGGCGCGGGAGTCGGGGGTGCAGGTCCGCTACCTGCGCCCGGGCGCGGAGAGCCTCGAAGACGTGTTCCTGCGCGCCCTGGGGCACGAGGTGGAAGCGTAGGCCGTGCCCATCTACGAGCAGACCTACCGCCGCTACGAGGCGCGCGCGCCGCTGCGGACCCTGCGCTTCTGGCCGATCACGAGGGAGGCGCTGCGCCTCATCCTGGCCCGGCGCGCCTTCCTGGGCCTGCTCCTCGTGGCCTGGGGCCAGTTCCTGTTCCGCGTCATCCAGATCTACGTGGTGACGCGCCTGCCCGAGGCCGGGCGCGTGCTTCCCATCGACGGCCGCATGTTCGGCCAGTTCCTCGGCATCCAGACCCTCTTCACCCTGCTGCTCTCGATCTTCGGCGGGTCGGGGCTCATCGCCAACGACCTGCGCACGGGGGCGATCCTCGTCTATCTCTCGCGGCCGCTGACCCGCCGCGACTACGTCCTCGGCAAGCTCGGGGTGCTGATGGCGCTGAACCTTTCCGTGACGCTGGTCCCGGGGCTCCTCCTCTACCTGATCGCGCTCGCGCTGGCCCCGGACCAGTTCGCGAAGTGGAGCCTGGCCTGGATCGGACCCGCGGTCGTCCTGCAGTCCGCGGTGACGTCGCTGGTGATGAGCCTGATCGCGCTGGCCGTCTCGTCGCTCTCGCGCAGCGCGCGCGTGGCCGGTCTCGGGTTCTTCGGCCTCGTCTTCGGGCTGGAGATCGTGCGCGGCGTGCTGCGCGCGCTCTACGACCGGCCCGAGTCTGCCCTGCTCTCCGTCCAGGCCGACCTGCAGTCGTTGGGCAACGCCCTCTTCGGGGTCACGGACCGCGCGTTCCAGCTCCCCTGGGCCTATCCCGCGCTCGTCCTCTTCGCGGTGTCCCTCGGATGCCTGGCCATCCTGCGCGCCCGCGTGCGCGCGGTGGAGATCGTGCGGTGACGGCGACGCTGGAGTACGTCCGCGCCTCGCGCTGGTACGGTCCCGTCATCGCGCTCAACGATGTCACCACGACGGTCGGGCCCGGCGTCACGGGCCTGCTCGGTCCGAACGGGGCCGGCAAGTCCACGTTCCTCAAGCTGGCCGCGGGCCAGCTCGCGCCGAGCCAGGGCGAGGTGCGCGTCCTGGGCAAGGCGGCCTGGGGCTCGCCCGAGCTGTTCCACCGCGTCGGGGTCTGCCCGGAGACGGACGCCTTCTGGGAGGGCCTCACCGGCCTCCAGTTCCTGATGGCCCTGCTGCGTCTCACGGGCTTCGACGACGCGGAGTGCCGCCGCCGCGCCGACCACGCCCTGGAGCAGGTCGCCCTCACGGAGGCGCGCGACCGCAAGATCGGCGGCTACAGCAAGGGCATGCGCCAGCGCATCAAGATGGCGCAATCGCTCGCGCACGACCCGCAGGTGCTGCTGCTGGACGAGCCGCTCAGCGGGATGGACCCCGTGAACCGGCGGCGGACGGTGGACCTCGTGAAGAAGCTGGGCCGCGAGGGCCGCACCGTCCTCGTCTCCAGCCACATCCTGCACGAGGTGGAAGCCATGACGCGGCGCGTCCTCCTCATCCACAACGGCCGCATCCTGGCCGAAGGGGACGTGCGCGAGATCCGCGACCTCATGGACGAGCACCCGCACACCGTCGCCCTGCGCGCCCGCGACCCGCGCGCGCTGGCGCGGGCGGTGGTCGGCGCGCCGCACGTCCTCTCCCTCACCTTCGGCGCGGAAGGGGAGTGGGTGACGGTGCAGACCGCGCGCCCCGACGAGTTCTACTCGGCGGTGGTGGACGCGGCGGTGGAGGCCGGAGTCAGCGAGATGTACTCGCCGGACGAGAACCTGGAGTCCGTCTTCAAGTATCTGGTGGCGCGATGAGCGCGATCCCGGCCGCGCCCGGGGCGGACACGCGCGACCAGGGCCGTGCGGTGCCTTTCTTCCGCGCGGGGCGCGCCGTCTTCGACCTCTCCCTGGAGGGGATGGTCTGGAGCCGGCGCAGCCTGCTGATGATCCTGCTCCTGGGCCTGCCCGCGCCGCTGGCCCTCTTGTTCCGGATCTTCATCACGCGCCTGCCGCCGCGCGTGGGCGGGTTCGACTTCTACGGCATCGTGATCGCGTTCTACTACGTGCGGAACGCGCTGCCCCTGGCCGCGCTCTTCTACGCGACCGCGCTCGTCGCGGACGAGGTCGAAGGGAAGACGATCACGTATCTCCTGACCCGGCCCATCCAACGCATGTCGGTGCTGGCGGGCAAGTTCGCGGCCTATCTGGTGACGACGCTCGCCCTGGCCCTGCCCGCCGTCGTGCTGACCTTCTTCCTGCTCACCACCATCCGCGGCTGGTCGGGGATGGGCTCGCATGTCCCCGACCTCTTCCGCGACATGGGCGTGGTCGCGCTCACCCTCGTCACCTACGGCGCCTTCTTCACGCTGATGGGCGTGCTCCTGCGCCGGCCCGTCATTCCCGGTCTCCTCTTCCTCTTCGTATGGGAGCTGCTCGCGAACGCACCCGGCTACCTGCCACGCTTCACCATCACCGCCTACCTGCGCTCCCTGATCCACCACCGGCCCCCCGACGAGGGGATGGCGGAGATCTTCGCCCAGGTCCTGCCCACCGCCTTGTGCCTGGAGGCGGTGGGGGCCATGATCGTGGTGTTCCTCGCGGGGGCGGCCTGGATCTTTTCCACCCGCGAGTACGTACTGGATCAATAGGGGAGGTCTGCGATGACGCGAAGCCGTCTGGTCGTGGCCGGTGCGGCCGTGGTCGTTTCCGTGGGGGCGATGGCCGCTCTGGGCGCGCTGTACCTCGATCCCGCGCGCGCCGCCGTCGGCCCGCTGCCTCCCCAGGCCCTCTCCCTTCCCGCCGGCACCCGCTACGTGATGGGTCTCGACGTCAAGCGTTTCGTCGCCAGCCCGCTGTACACCAAGTACGCGGCGGCCCGCGCCGCGAATCGCCCGCAGGCCTTCGAAGAGCTCGAGCGCAAGACCGGACTCAATCCGGAGCGCGACCTCGATCAGGTCTACGTGGCGGGCAGCCAGGCGGGCGTGCCCGGACGCAGCGGGGATGCGCTCGTGGTGGTGGTGGGCCGGTTCGACCGCGCAAGCGTGGCGCACGCGATCGAGACGGAGAAGAAGGGCGTCACCTCGAAGAACGTCCAGGGCACGATCGTCTACCTCTTCAACGAGGACCGGACGGGCCGGGCCGCCGGAGCCACCGCCTTCCTGGACGACAACACGCTGGTGAGCGGCGCTGCTCGCGCTCCTCGAGGGCGTGCGCCCGGGCTCGACCTTCTGGATGGTGGGCGACCAGACGCTGCTGAGCAACATGCCCAAGGCCATCCCCGGTCCCGGCGGGCCCGGCACCAGCCAGAGCATCGAGCTGCCCGCGCTCAAGAGCCTGACCGTGACCGGCGATCTCGATCCGCAGGTCAGCCTCGACATCACGGGCGAGGCGGCGGACGAGCCGGCGGCGAAGAACCTGGCCGACGTGGTGCGCGGCTTCGTGGCCCTGGCCACGCTACAGGCCAATCAGAAGCCGGAGCTCAAGCAGCTCGCTTCCGCCATCAGCGTGACCACCGAGGCTTCGCGCGTGCACGTCGCGGCCCGGGTGCCCTACGAGGTGATCGACTCGCTGCAGCCGAAGCGAGCGGCCACCGCGCCCCCGCCCTCCGCGCAGTAGCGGAACCGTCTAATAGGCGAACCTCACTTCGACGCGCACCCGCTTGAGATACGTGTCGCGATCCGCCTCGATGGGGCTGTCCTTGAACCGCTGCAGCTGGCCGACCACGTGGCTGGACGCGCGGTCGCTCATGCGGACACCCAGGTCCAGACGGTGCCCGGCCCAACCCGTGCCCCAGATGAAGTCGTCGGTCGTATAGGCGGCCAGGGTGGCGTCCTTGTCCACCTGTGCGTACGTGTACTCGAGGCTGCCGCGCGCCGTGACCACGGAGCCGAGGACGACGGCCAGCCACAGGCCGCGGTTGCTTGCGTCGACGGCGGTGTTCTTGCTGTAGTCCGCCACCATCGTCGTCGACACCCGGCCCTCGCCGTGGTAGCGGACCACGAGGTCCAGCACCTCGTAGGGCAGGACGAGGGCGCCTCCCCGGCGCGTGTTCTGGCGCCGCAGCCGCGTGTCCACGAAGCCGAGATCGTCGAACTTCAGGAACGAACCCACGAGCTCGATCCGGTCCTTGGCCCCGGCCGAGAACGTCATGGTGGCGGACCCGATCCACACCGTGTCCCGGTCCGCGAGCTCGAACGCGTTCCCCTCCGGGAAGATGTGGCTGCCGCGCCCGTACACGCCGGTGACGGCCAGCTTCTGCAGCGGTCCCACCGCGCCGAAGTCGATGGTGGCGGACGCGCCCTGGGGACGCAGGTCTCGGTCCCAGATCATCTCCGTGAAGCGGACGGGCATGGCGAAGCGGCCGGCCTGGACGCTGAACGCGTGGATCGGGCTCAGGCGCACCCAGGCCAGATCCAGCCGCGCGTCTCGCGACTTGTAGTTGTCGCGCAGGAGCGGCAGCGTGGCCGTCCCCGCCGGCGGGTTGGTGTTGTGGTCGGAGCCATAGTTGAAGTCTCCGCCCAGGCCGATCTGGAGCCATTTCGAGTTGAACTCGCCGCGTGGCTTGAGCCGGATGAGGCGGCGGCTCTTGGCCATGAACGTGACCTCGTCCGTCCACTCCTGCCGGCTGACGCCGTCCAGGTGGAAGGCGCTGCTGGACTTCTGCTGCTGGTAGACGGGCGGTGGCGTCTCCTGGGCGCCGGCGACGGCGGCCAGGGCCAGCAGTACCGGCACGGACAGGGAACGCAGCATTTCACCTCGCGCTTGGCCTCCGCGGGGACCGGAGGCTCCGCGAGTCTAGCAGCCGGGTACGCGCGGCCAGTTCCGGTCTAGCATCGGGAAATGGCCGGTCTCACGGGCGCGGACGTGCTGGCCATCTTCGTCAAGGAGCCGCGTCCAGGGGCGGTGAAGTCACGCCTCGCGGCCGCTCTGGGAGCCGAAGCGGCGGCCGAGGTGTACCGCGCCATCGCCGAAGAGGTGATGCGGCGAACGGTGCCGCCACGCGACGAGTACGACCGCATCGTCGCCTTCGACCCTCCGTCGGCGAGAGCGGCCGTCGGGGAGTGGCTGGGGGTGACGGCCAGCGCGCTCCTGCCGCAGCCGGCGGGCGACATCGGCGTGCGCATGGAGCGCGCGCTGGACGAGCTGTTCCGGCGCGGGGCGCGGCGGGTGGCGCTCGTCGGGACGGATGCGCCCGCCCTCGGGCGTGAGGACGTCCGCGGCGCGCTGGAGAGCCTCGACGAGCACGACGTCGCCCTCGGGCCCGCCACCGACGGCGGGTACTACCTGATCGCCGTGAAGAGGCCGGAGCCGGAGCTGTTCCGCGGGATCGCGTGGAGCAGCGGCGAGGTCCTGGCCGCCACCCTGGATCGCGTGGCGCGGCTCGGGCTCAGCGTCCGGCTGCTGAGCACGATCGGCGACGTCGACACCGTCGAGGACCTGGCGGCGGAGTGGGTAAGGGTTCGGCCGCTATTGGGCCAAGAGTTGCGAGCGGAAATAGAAAAGACGTTGGCTTGGAAGCAACGGAAGATCGATCGGCGCGGTTAGCAAGATAGAGGTTGTGGCCAGGTCGGCGGCCACATGCGAACGGCTATAACGGCTTCGCCCCCTGGAGGTCGGCCTCGCGAACGTTTGACTGTACGCGATTTGAGTACGATGTTGCGCCTCTGGAAGAGGCGCGGGACCGGCGAGACCCTCCGCAGCATCAACCGCGTCTCGTGAAGCCCCCCGCGGGCGATCTCGGCGGCGAGACGAGGCTCCTGGAGCGATCTCCTGAGGAGGACGACGACTGTACGCGATCTGAGTACAGTCATTTGCCCTCGCGAGACACCTAGCCCCCAAGACCGCCGACTCTCGCGCGCGGGGTTTGCCGAAGCTAGCGCAGCCCGTTCGGTCGTCGATGGATCAGGGACAGGAACTCCTCGCGTGTCTGCTGCTGGTCCCGGAACGCCCCGAGCATGCACGAGGTCACGGCCACCGAGTTCTGCTTCTCGACGCCGCGCATCATCATGCAGAAGTGCTCGGCCTCGATGATCACGCCTACGCCGCGCGGCTGGACCGTCTTCTGGATGGCCTCCGCGATCTCCACCGTGAGGCGCTCCTGGACCTGGAGCCGCCGCGCGTAGATATCCACGAGGCGCGGGATCTTGGAGAGGCCGACGACCTTGCCGTTGGGCAGGTAGGCGACGTGGGCCTTGCCGTGGAAGGGCAGGAGGTGGTGCTCGCAGAGGGAATAGAGGTCGATGTCCTTCACCACCACCATCTCGTCGTAGGTGACGGTGAAGAGCGCGGCATTGAGGATCTCGCACGGGTCCTGCTGGTATCCACGGGTCAGGAACTTCATCGCCTTCTCGACGCGCTCGGGGGTCTTGACCAGTCCCTCGCGGTCCGGGTCCTCGCCCAGGCCGGCGAGCATGTCGCGCACGAGGGGAGCGATGTCGGGACGCTCCGAGCTCTTCGCCATACCGCTACTTGGCGCGCAGCGAGACGCGCTGCGGGGTGGCCAGGCGCGTGGGGACCTTGGTCACCGCGCAGGACCGGCAGATGGCCTCGCCCGCGAACGGGTCCGACCAGGTGCGGTCGCGGTGCGCGCGCCGCAAGCGGTCGAAGTTCGCGCTGGCCCAGGTCTCCTTGAGCGACTTCATCAGCGGGTAGTTGGGCACGCGGACCACGGGACCTCCGTCGATCTCGAGCGTGAAGCCCTGGCAGCAGGGCATGGTGTGGCGTCCGTCCCAGGTCACGACCATGCGGCGGAAGGGATCCGAGCACTGGAACTCGTCCGCGGCCATCTGGCGCCAGTGCGCGGCCTTCCAGTGGTGCTGGGTGCCGGCGGGGAAGTAACACTCGCTGATCGACATCCAGTCGACGCCCATCTTCCCGCGCCAGAACTCTTCCATGCGCCCGCTGTCCACCGCCTCCGCGTTGATGTGCGTGCGGACCACCGACGCCCGGATGCGGCAATCGGGGGCGCCCTTGCCCTCCGCGCGAGCCTGGACGGCCGTGCGCACGGAGTTGAGGAGGATCTCCCAGCTTCCGCCCACGCGCTGCTTCAGGTACATCTCGGGATCGCAGCCGTCGACGGAGAACATGAGGTCGGTGATGCCCGCCTCCACGAGCTGCGCGAACAGCTCCGGGTTCTTGCGCGCGCCTCCGTTGCCGTTCGTGTTCATCATGATGTCGGGGAAGCCCAGGTCGGCCGCCTCGCGCACGAAGGAGACGATACGGGGATGGAGCGAGGGCTCGCCGCGGTAGTTGAGCTTGATCGAGCTGACGCCCATGTCCGCGCACTGCTGGAGGAGCCGGCCGTAGAGGACGGGGTCCATGTAGCCGCGCTGGTAGGTGTGCTCGTCGAAGCCCTGGGTCCGGATGTGCTCGTGGGTCCAGATCTGGCAGAAGCCCTGGGGGTCTTCCTCGGAGCTGCCGCAGCGCAGGTCGCACACCGCGACCGTCTCGATGTCGACATGCACGGGGTGGTCCGAGGCGTCCATGTCCGCCTCGCGCCGCTCCCACTCGCGGCGATAGGCCTGGTAGCGCTCGGAGCGGGTGGGCGCCTGGCCCAGAACGCGGAAGGTCGGGTCCTTGCTCATCGAACAGGTAAGTGTAGCCCAGGCCAGCGTTTCGCCGTGAGCGGCAGCCCGGAAGCGGACCCGCCCGTCGTGCTACCATCTCGTGCTCGAACGAGGGATTTGCGCGCAGGGATGCGCGCTATTGGGCCCGGACTCAAGCAGCGAGCGGCCGGCAAGCAGCGAGCGACGACTTCACGTCGGCGCGAGCGAGTGGGGGGGTAGCCGAAGGCGCAGGGGGGTCCGTACGGTGTGTGGACCCCCCCTGAAATGACTATGGAAGGCCAGAAGGTCGGCAAGTATCTGATCGTCGCCAAGATCGGCTCCGGAGCCATGGGCGACGTCTATCGCGCCCACGACCGGACGCTGGGCCGTGACGTCGCGGTCAAGACGATGGCCGAGCTCTACGCGTCCGACGACCAGCTCGTCCAGAGGTTCCAGCGGGAGGCGCAGTCCGCCGCGCGCCTCAACCATCCGAATG
>QHVP01000188.1:0-2843 GCA_003222295.1 Acidobacteriota bacterium
CGGGCCAGGGCCACGCGCTGGCGCTGCCCGCCGGGCCAGGGCCACGCGCTGGCGCTGCCCGCCCGAAAGCGCGGCGGGCAGGCGGTCGGCAAGCCAATCGAGCTGCACGAGCTTGAGCAGCTCCATGACCTTGGCCTTGATGTCCGCCTCCGGGGGGCGCGCCGCGCGCGGGCGCACGCGCAGGCCGAAGGCCACGTTCTCGAACACGGTCAGGTGACGGAAGAGCGCGTAATGCTGGAACACGAAGCCGACGCCGCGCTCGCGGGCCTCGCGCACCGTGGCGTCTTCGCCTTCGAAGAAGACCTGGCCGCGGTCGGCGTGTTCGAGCCCGGCGATGATGCGGAGAAGGCTCGTCTTGCCGGAACCCGAGGGACCGAGCAGGGCCACCAGCTCGCCCGTGGGCACGGTCACGCTCACGTCGCTCACGGCCACGAAGGACCCGAAGGTCTTGGTGACGCCTCTGACCTCAATCGACACGGCGGGCCTCCGCGGGCAGCCTCGACTCGAGCCCCGTCTTGACGATCAGGGTCACGATGGCGAGCAGGGTCAGGACCGAGGCCACGGCAAAGGAGCCGGGCAGGTTGTATTCCTGGAACAGCTTCTCCACGCGCAGGGGCATGGTGTCCGTCTGGCCGGCGATGTGGCCGGAGACGACGTAGACGGCGCCGAACTCACCCATCGCGCGCGCGTTGCAAAGGATGATCCCGTAGGCCAGTCCCCACTTGATGTTGGGCACGGTCACGCGCCAGAACATCTGCCATCCGCTGGCGCCCAGGCTGATGGCCGCCGTCTCCTCGTCGGCGCCGACCGCCTCCATGACCGGGATCAGCTCGCGGGCCACGAAGGGGAACGTCACGAAGGCGGTGGCGAGCACGAGGCCGGGAGTGGCGAAGATGATCTTGAGGCTCGCGTCACGCGGCCACACCTCGAAGTAGATCTGGGCGGCCAGGAGCAACGCGAACGCGGCGGCTCCTCCGAAGAGGGCCAGGCGGCCTCGGTGCGCTCCGCGCGGGCGGAAGAGGAAGACGGCGCCGACGAAGAGCCCCGCGCCCACGAGCGACGTGAGGTACGGCATCACGGCATACCCGTCGCGCCGCAGGAACGGCCCCAAGTAGCCCTGCAGACCGAAGATCAGCACCAGCATCAGCCCCGCCACGACCGGGGACACCGAGAACGGGAGGTCGATGAGGGCGGTGAGCACGGTGCGGCCGGGGAAGCGGAAGCGGGCGATGGCCCAGGCGGCGGCGATGCCGAAGACGACGTTCGCCCCCAGGGCCAGGGGCACGACGGTGAGGGTGAGGAGGATCGAATGGCGGGTGTCGGGATCCCCGACCAGGTTGTCCCAGTAGACGCGCACGCCTTCGGAGAAGGCCCCCGCGAAGACGTGGACCACCGGGATCACGATGAGGACGCCGACCACGAGCGCCGCGGACGAGATGAGGCTCCACCGCACCCACGCCGGATCGCGCTGCGCTTGCCGCAGGCGGCGGACGCCGACGGGGGGAGGAGCGACAGAGGCCGCGGTTTCAGGCATGCGCGGCCTCGCCCTTGCTCCAGCGCTCCAAGAGGTTGATCAGCGTCAGCATCGCGAACGAGATGGCCAGGAGCACGACCGCGATGGCGGTGGCTTCGCCGTAGGCGAACTCCTGGAGGCGCGCCACGATGAGCACGGGCGCGATCTCCGTCCTGTACGGCATGTTCCCGGAGACGAACACGACCGACCCGTACTCTCCGAGCGAGCGCGCGAAGGCGAGCGCGAACCCGGTCAGGAGCGCGGGATACAGGGGCGGGAGGATCACGCGGCGGAAGGACTGCCAGCGCGTCGCTCCCAGCGAGGCCGCCGCCTCTTCCGCTTCCGGATCGAGGTCCTCCAGCACGGGCTGGACGGTGCGGACCACGAACGGCAGTCCGATGAAGACCAGCACGAGCACGATGGCGAGGCGGCTGTACGCCGCCTGGATGCCGAGGGGGACGAGGTATTGGCCGAGCCACCCCTTCTTGACGTAGAGGCTCGCATACACGAGGCCGCCCACCGCGGTGGGCAGGGCGAGGGGAAGATCGATCAGCGAATCCATGAGCCTCCGTCCCGGGAAGCGGTAGCGCACGAGCACCCAGGCCACGAGCAGGCCGAGCACTACGTTGACCGCCGCCGCCACCAGCGACGAACCGAACGTCAGCAGGTACGCCGCCCGCGTCCTCTCCGTCCACACCGCGCCCCAGAACTGATCGAGGGTCAACGTCGCCGCCTTGGAGACGCAGGCCACGATGGGCAGCAGGACGAGGACGGTGAGATAGAAGACGGTGTAGCCGAGGGACAACGAGAACCCCGGCAGCACCCTGCGCTTCACGAAGGCCATCCCCGCACGCTCCTCTCCGTTCCCGTCTCCGTTCCCGTCTCCGTCTCCGTCCGTTCAGCGATGACTGGGCCTGTAGATCTTGTCGAACACCCCACCCTCGGCGATGAACTGCTTGTAGGCGTCCGGGAAGTCCAGCGCGATCTCCTTGATCGAGAAGAGGCGCAGGCTGGGGAAGGCCGCCGAGTGCCGCTTGAGCACGGCCTCGTTGGCCGGCCGGTAGTAGTGCCTGGCGATGATCTCCTGGCCCGCATCGGTGTAGAGATACCTGAGGTAGGCCTCCGCGACCGCGCGCGTCTTCTTGCGGTCCACATTGGTGTCCACGACGGCGACGTGCGGCTCGGCGCGGATGCTGATGGGCGGATAGACGATGTCGAGGTCGCCCTTGGCCTCTTCGACCTCCAGACGGGCCTCGTTCTCCCAGGCCAGGTGGACGTCGCCGATCCCGCGCTGCACGAAGGTGACGGTCGAGCCCCTCGCCCCGGAGTC
>QHVP01000188.1:2905-12123 GCA_003222295.1 Acidobacteriota bacterium
CAGGTCCGGCCAGTCCTTGATGCCCTTCGGGTTCCCCTTGCGCACGACGAACACGATGGTGGACGTGTAGGGCAGCGAGTTGCCGGGCAGTCGCTTGGCCCAGTCGCCCGTGATGAGTCCGCGCTGGGCGATGGCGTCCGTATCGATGTAGGAGGCGAGGGTCACGACGTCCGCCTCCAGGCCGTCGATGACGGCGCGGGCCTGTGAGCTCGAGCCCCCGTGGGACTGCTTGACGGAGACGGCGACGCCCTTTTCTTTCTGGTACTGGGCGATGAAGCTCCGGTTCAGGTCGCGCCACAGCTCACGCGTGGGGTCGTACGACACGTTCAGCAGCTCGACGGAGGCAGCCTGGGCGCCGCCGGCGGCGAGAAGCGCGGCCAGGACCGCTCGGGTCAGGAAGTGGACTGTCATCGGTGGCCTCGGTTGATCAGAAGGAGAGCTGCAGGCGGGTCTGGACGCTCTTCTCGGTGGGACGATCGGCGCCGCCGGCCGCCCCGCCCTTGAAGCGCGTCTGCTCGTAGTCGAGCACGTATTTGAGGTTCTGGTTCCAGATCCAGTTGAGGCCCGCGCCCCATGCCGTGGCGCGGCGCACGGACCGCGTCGTCTCGGCGTAGCCGCCGCTGAAGGCCGCGTCGTCCACGCGAAGCTGGTTCACGCGCGCGACCAGCTGCAGCGCGCCCCACTTGCGCGCGGAGGGCACGAAGAAGTTCTTGGGCTTCACGTTCCCGTAGGTCGCGTCTTCGCCCGTGACCAGCCAGGAGCCGGTCACGTTCCAGGCGGAGTTGTCGAGGCGGGCGGTGGTGGTGGGCTTTCCCGTTTCGACCTTCTGGACCTCGTGCCGGCCCGCGACGTACTCGGCGAGCACTCCGAACGGCCCTACGATCAGCAAGGCCTGCGGCGACCACCGCCGCCGCGTGCCGCTGGCCGTCACCGTCGTCGCGTACGAGAAGACGCTGGCCTGCGACACCGAGCTGTACCCGCGCAGCGCGCCGTTCGCGGTGCCCGTGGTGCCGGAGATGCCGAAGCCGAGGCCGCGCAGGGGCGAGGTGCCTTTCGTGCGCCAGGGCTGGACGAAGACGCGCCCGGCGAGGTCTTTGGCGTCGTTGGTGTCGCCGTCGATGTTGCCGCCGTCGGTCACGCCGTCCAGGAGCGCGAGTTGATAGCCGAAGACACCCTGGGCCAGCTCGCCGTGGACCTGCACCCCGACGTCGCGGTTGGGCACGATGTTGTTGGCCAGCGAGCGCTCGATGAAGAGGAGGCTCTGCCCCGACTGCAGCCGCTCGATGCCGAACGGCGACTTCAGCTTGCCCGCGCGCACGCGCAGCTTGTTCGTGAAGTGGACGTCCAGGTAGGCGTCCTGGACGAGCGCGGTCGCGTTGCCGAAGTCGGGGACGACGTAGAAGTCGCAGTAGCGCGCGACCGTCCCCTGGAAGATGGGTCTCACGCGGCGCAGCAGGAACTGGTTCGTGACCAGGCCCGCGTCGTCGCCGAGGGCGAAGCGACCATCCGCCTGGACAAATCCGGTCAGCTTCAGCACGAAGTCACCGGTCTCCGATTGCAGGGTGAACCCGTTCTTGTAGCCGCCCGTGAAAGGCGGCCGCGCAGCGGGGGGTGGTGTGGGGCTCGGCGAAGGTTCCGGCGACGGCACAGGTGCCGCGGGCGCCGGGGACGCGCCGGTTGCGCACGACCCAAGGTACGGCTCGCATGCGTTCCTCTCCGGATGTCCGGCGCGGCGCCGCCGCGTTTGCGGTGGGCCCGGCCCATCGATGTCATCATTCCCGCCCCCGGCTGTCCGGTCGGCGGCGGCCCGCTTCGTCGAAGCGGACCTTCTCGCGCGTCTCGATCTGCACGACCCGGCCTTCGTGGACGACGATCTCGACGGAGCCGTAGCGGAGGGCGCGGATCGCCTCCACCACCGCCCGCTCCCGGTCCGTGTCCACCGCCTCTGCCCTGTGTGTCATAGAATCACTACCGATGTAGTAGACATTCAAATGGAAGAATCAGGCACGGACGGCCTTCCGCCCGCCGCGCCGCGCCTCCAGTCGACGGTCGCGCTGCAGGACGTCGGCCAGGGTGGTGTGGTCGAGGATGCCCGCGGCCGCGTTGCGCACGTCCAGGAAGACGTCGAACAGCCCGGCGTGCCGCGGCTCCGTGCGGACCCTCTGCGCCAGCTCCACCGCGTCGCCCAGGGGAGCCAGCGGACCGTCCATGAGGCGCACGACTTCGCCGACCTGGATCTCCCCCGGGGGACGGCGCAGGCGATAGCCTCCCTGCCTCCCCCGCTCGCTCGAGACCAGGCGCGCGTTCTTGAGGGTGACCAGGATCCCTTCCAGGAACTTCTCCGGGATGTCTTCCTCGTCCGCGATCACGTGGATCTTCACCAGCCCGCGCTCGTGGGCCTCGGCCAGTTTGAGCAGCGCCTTCAGCGCGTAGAGGCCGCGGTGGGATATCTTCATTGCCTATCGGGTCGATAGACTATGTTCGGAGGATGGCCGATGTCAACCGAAAAGATCCTAGAAGTGCTCGTCCATCCAGGCCGCGGAGGTCTTGTCCCAGGCGCTCGTCTGCCAGTTGTCGCGCCGGCGCGTCTCGTAGTGCCACTGAGGCAAGGGCTGGAGGAGGTGACGCGAGAGGGCGACGGCGAAGGGCTCGTACAGGCGCCGCAGGTCGGCCAAGCGCCCCTCCATCTCGGGCCCCTGGGCCAGGGCCAGCCCTGCTCCCTCGAGCTCCGCGAGCAGCCGGGCCAGGACGGGAGCGGGCAGCCGGTCCGGCGGGGCCTGGGGAGGAGTGCTGAAGACCTGGGCCAGGTCCACCATGGCGTGACGCGCGATGGCAAAAGTGAGGCGGGCCTGGCGCGCGATCGCGCCCTCCGTACCCGCGATGAGCAGGGCGCAGGCGTCGAGGATGGTGGTGAGGGCCGCGATCCAGGACTGGTTGCTGTGCTGGGAGCGGAAGTAGGCCAGCATGGAGTAGGAGAGATGCGTCTCCAGCAGCTCCGCCGCCCAGTGCTCCCATTCGTGGAGCACTCCCTCCAGCGCGCGGAGCCCATCCTCGCCCCGGTGACGGCGCAGCAGCTCCCCCGCGCTGGGAGGCGAGCCCGCCCGCGCGTCGAGGAGCGAGATGCTCCTCTCGCGCGCCGAGAACGCCTGGTAGGTGACCGGGAAGTAGCCGATCACGAGGGCCAGGAATCCGAAGCCCATCCCGGCTTCGAGGATGGTCAACGCGCGTGAGGGCCAGGCCACGGGCGCGACGTCGCCGAGGCCGAGCGTGAAGAAGGTGCTGCCGCTCATGTAGAGGTCGAGGAGCAGCCCCGAGCGCTCGCCGGACATCGCGACGGCCGAGCCCGCGCTGTAGTGGAGCAGGGCGAAGGCGGCGATGAGGCCGCAAGCCCAGAGCGCGAGGAGCAGCACGAGCGAGAGCGGGCCGTAGAGGCTCAGGTAGGCTTCGCGCCGGTTGACCTTCTTGAGCAGGGCGGCGCTGCGGGCGAAGGGCGCCCACGTCGCGCCATAGAAGAGCCGGGTGAGCCGCAGGCGCCGGTTCACCCGTCGCGGCAACACCACGGTCTCGAACGCGTCCCAGAGCACCGTCGCGAGGAGAACGATTCCCGCGACCGCGGTCACGATCCGCACGCCTCACTTTACGTTCTTAACCTGGAGTTTGCTGCGCCTTCACAAGATGTGACCTCCGGCGCGCGGCGCGTTGCACACGCCGGGGGACGCTCGTGTTCTTGCCGGTGGACAGAGGGTGGCGGCGGCCTCGGAGGGGATGGCGCGCAAGCGCGCCTGCGAATGGGAAAACCCCGAGAACGGCGCGGTGGCGTGGGCCTTGCTTCGGGAGGCGCTGTCACCAGGAGGACTATGCGACCCAGCGCGCGCCTCATTCTCCCCTTCATCCCGGTCCTCGCCTTCGCCCTCGCCCCACCCGCCGACGCCCAGTACTTCGGGCGCAACACGGTCCAGTGGGACCGGCTGAAGTTCGAGGTCCTCAAGACCGATCATTTCGACGTCTATTACTACCCCGAGGAGAAGCTGGCGGCGGAGCAGGTCGGACGCATGGCCGAGCGTTGGTACGCCCGGCTCAGCACCCTGCTCCGCCACCAGATGAAGGAGCGCCAGCCCGTCATCCTGTACGCCAGCAATTCCCACTTCCAGCAGACCAACACCCTCGGCGGCGCTCCCGGCGAGGGCACGGGCGGCGTCACCGAGGCCTTCAAGCGGCGTGTCGTCCTCCCCGTCGGCGCGTCCCTGGCCGAGACCGACCACGTGCTCGGGCACGAGCTCGTCCACGCCTTCCAGTACTCGATGACGGGCCAGGGCAAGATCTCGGACTCGAACTACCCGTCGGCCCTGCGCATGCCCCTGTGGTTCATCGAGGGCATGGCCGAGTACCTCTCCGTGGGGCCGGTGGACCCGCATACCGCGATGTGGCTGCGCGACGCCGCCCGCCGCGAGAAGGGCCTGCCCACCATCCGCCCTTCGCGCGCATGCTGCGGGGCATCAGGCCGAACTCGAACGACGCGGAGGACGTCATCAAGGGCGTCCTGCACGTGGATCCGGCCGCGCTCTCCAAGGACTGGCACGCGGCCATCCGCGCCGACTACGCGACGGCGGCCACGGGCAAGAAGGACGCCGATTCGTACGGCGCCGCGCTGGTCACGGAGAAGAAGCAGGGGGGACGGCTCAACGTGGGGCCGGTGCTGAGCCCGGACGGCGATCGCCTGGCCTTCCTCTCCGAGCGCGACCTCTTCTCGGTCGAGCTGTTCCTGCAGGACACGCGCACCGGCAACGTGACCAAGCAGCTCTCGCGCACGGTGGTCGACCCGCATCTCGAGAGCATCCAGTTCATCAACTCCGCCGGCTCCTTCGACCGCGGCGGGCAGCGCTTCGCGCTGGGGGGCCTCGTGAAGGGCCGCGCCGCCCTCGTGGTGATGGACGCGAAGAAGGGCGGCAAGCCCCTCGAGATCCCCTTCCCGGGCCTCGGCGAGATCGACACGCCCAGCTTCGCGCCCGACGGGAAGCGGATCGTGTTCTCCGCGCTGAAGGACGGCTTCAGCGACCTCTTCGTCTACGACCTCGAGACCAAGGCCCTGCGCCGCTTGACCGAGGACGCGTTCGCCGACCTCCAGCCCGTCTGGTCGCCCGACGGTCGCCAGATCGCGTTCGTGACCGACCGGTTCTCGACCAACCTCGGCACGCTCGAGGCCGGCAACTACCGCCTCGCCCTCGTGGACGTCGACTCCGCGGCCATCACGCCCCTCGCCACCTTCGAGAAGGGCAAGAACATCAACCCGCAGTGGACGAAGGACGGCAAGGGACTCTACTTCGTGTCCGACCACACCGGCATCTCGAACGTCTACCGCCTCGACGTCGCCTCCCGCGATCTCTTCCAGCTCACCGACCTCATCAGCGGGGTCAGCGGCATCACCGCCCTGAGCCCGGCCCTGACCGTGGCCGCGGACACCGGCCGCATCGCGTACAGCGTGTACGACGAAGACCGCTACGAGATCTACGCGATCGACGACCTCGAGAAGCGGGCGGGCTGGCGCGTGCTCGTGGAGGCGCCGCGCACCGCCGCCGTGATCCCGGGCGGCAAGGACGAGGGCAAGCTCGTCGAGGCCCAGAAGGACGCCCTCAAGGGTCTGGCCGACGCCGCCACGTTCAGCCACAAGCCCTACAAGGCGAAGTTCGGCCTCGACTACATCGGCCAACCCTATCTCTCCGGGGGGGCCGACCAGTACGGCGCCTTCTTCGGCGGCGGCATCTCGATGTCGTTCTCCGACATGCTCGGCAACCACTCGCTCGGCACCGTGCTCCAGGTGGACCGCACCGCGGGCTACACGAATGCGGGCGGGATCGTGAGCTACGTGAACAAGTCGCGCCGGTTCAACTGGGGACTGCAGGTGGACCGCATCCCCTACATCACCGGGGGATTCAGCAACGGCTACGCCACCGTCAACGGGCAGCAGACCTACGTCGAGCAGACCGTCCTCTACCAGCAGACGGACAGCGGCATCACCGCCCAGGGCTTCTACCCGATCGACTCCACGCTGCGCATCGAGGTCGGGAGCGGGCTGCGCAACATCGGCTTCAAGACGCGCGTCCTGACCGCGGGCTACTCCCTCAATACCGGGCAGCAGATCCTGGACGACCGGCAGTCGCAGAGCGATCCCGGCGTCAACCTCTGGCAGGGGACGGTGGGGCTGGTCAAGGACAGCTCGGTCTTCGGGGCCACCAGCCCGATCATGGGCCAACGCTTCCGCCTCGACGCGAGCCCCACCCTGGGCACGATCCGCTACACGGGCATCACCGCCGACCTGCGCCGCTACTTCATGCCCATCCGCCCGGTGACCATCGCCGCGCGGGTGATGGACTACGGCCGCTACGGCTCCGGGTCGGAGGATCCGCGCCTCTATCCCCTCTTCTTGGGCTATCCCGACCTCGTCCGCGGATACGACACCGGCTCCTTCAGCGCGTCGGAGTGCGGCGTCCAGTCCAACGGGAGCTGCCCGGTGTTCGACCGCATGCTGGGCAGCCGGCTGCTCGTCGGCAACCTCGAGGTACGGGCGCCGCTCCTCGGCCTCTTCGGCAAGCGCAACCTCTACGGCCCCATCCCGGTGGAGATCGGCGCGTTCTTCGATGCCGGCGTGGCCTGGGACAGCGCCTCGAAACCCGCGCTCTTCGGCGGCGACCGGGCGCTCAACAAGAGCACGGGCGCCACCGCGCGCGTCAACGTCTTCGGCATCGCGGTCGTCCAGGTCGACTGGGTCAAGCCCCTCGACCGGCCGGGCAAGAAGCCGTTCTTCGAGTTCAATCTCCTGACCGGGTTCTAAGTAACGGACAAGACGCTCGATCGACCCGGTTACGGACAAGAGGTCTGTGGCCGGGTCGGCTTGTCTTCAGGGAATGAAACAACAACGGCCGTGCTAGGCTGAGACGCGTGCCTTGCGCTCCCGCGGCGCGCCGTTTCCTGGAGGCCCGATGAGCCGTTCCGTCCTAGTCGCGGTCGTGCAGGACTACGGCGCGGTCAAGGTCGCCGATCCCTACCGCTGGCTCGAGAACGCGGACGACCCCGACACCGTCCGCTGGGTGGAAGCGGAGAACGCCCTCACGCGGTCGTACGTCGACGGCCCGCGGCGCGAAGCGATCAAGGCGCGCATCACCGCGCTGCTCGATTTCCCGCGGGTGTCCGTCCCCGAGAAGCAGGGCGCGCGGTACTTCTTCACCCGGAACTCCGGCCTGCAGAACCAGTCCGTCCTCTACGTGCGCGAGGGCCTCGACGGACCGGAGCGCGTCCTTCTCGATCCCAACGCGCTCAGCGCGGATGGGACGGTCGCCCTCGTGGGGACGGCGCCCACCCGGGACGGCGCCCTGCTCGGATACAGCCTCTCGCGCAGCGGCAGCGACCAGCAGGAGATCTACGTCCGCGACGTGGCCACCGGCAAGGACCTCCCCGACAAGCTGCTCGCGAAGTTCAGCGCCATCGTCTGGACGCCGGACAAGACCGGCTTCTACTACACCCGCTTCCCTGAGCCCGGCTCCGTGCCCGCGGGCGACGAGAACTACTTCGCGAAGGTGTACTACCACCGGCTCGGCGAATCGCAGGACAAGGACACCCTCGTCTTCGAGAGCCCGGACCGGAAGGAAGTGATCTGGGGCGCGAGCCTGACCCTCGACGGGCGCTACCTGGTCCTCAGCGGGAACGAGGGCTCGAGCGACAAGAGCGAGGTCTGGGTCGCCGACCGCACCGGCGACGGCAAGCCGGCGCTGCTCTTCAAGGGCTTCGCCGACGCCTACGCGTACGTGGGCGACGCCGACGGGCGGCTCTTCTTCATGACGGACAAGGGCGCGCCCCTCTGGCGCCTGGTCGCGGTGGACGTGGCCCATGGCGGCCGCGAGGCCGCGCCCGTCCTCGCGGAGGGCACGGAGCGGCTCGAATCCGTGAGCATCGTCAACAAGCAGATCGTGGTGAAGCGGCTCGAGGACGCGAGCAGCCGCCTCTTCGTGCATGCGCTGGACGGGCGCGAGGTGGCCACGATCGCCCTGCCCGCGCTGGGCACGATCTCATCCGTCACCGGCGAAGCGGACGACACCGAGATGTTCTTCGACTTCACGTCGTTCGCCTATCCGCTGACTCCGTTCCGCTACGACTTCAAGACGGGCAAGACGAGCGAGTTCGCGCACGTCGACGCCAAGGTGGATGCCTCCGCCTACGAGGTGAAGCAGGCCTGGTATCCGTCCAAGGACGGTACGAAGATCCCGATGTTCGTGGTGCACAAGAAGGGCCTGGCCCTCGACGGGCGCCGGCCGACGGTTCTCTATGGCTACGGCGGGTTCAACGTCAACATGACGCCGAGCTTCAGCGCCTCGAGGCTGTACTGGCTCGAGCAGGGCGGCGTCTATGCGCTGGCGAACCTCCGCGGGGGCGGGGAGTTCGGCGAGGCCTGGCACCAGGCGGGGATGCTCGACCGCAAGCAGAACGTGTTCGACGACTTCGTCGCCGCCGCCCAGTGGCTGGTCAAGAGCGGCTACACGTCACGCGACCTTTTGGCCGTCCAGGGCGGCAGCAACGGTGGCCTGCTCGTGGGCGCCGTCCTGACTCAGCGTCCCGACCTCTTCGGCGCCGCCGTCTGCCAGGTCCCGGTGGCGGATATGCTGCGCTACCACCTGTTCACGGTCGGCCGCTTCTGGATCCCGGAGTACGGATCGGCGGACGACCCCAAGCAGTTCGCGTTCCTCTACAAGTACTCGCCCTATCACAACGTGAAGGAGGGGACGGCGTATCCGCCGACCCTCGTCACCACCGCGGACACCGACGACCGCGTCGCGCCGGGCCTGGCCAAGAAGTTCGCGGCGCGGCTTCAGGCCGCGACGGGCGGAGAGGCACCGATCCTCATCCGGATCGAGACCAAGGCGGGACACGGCGGAGGCAAGCCCGTGTCGAAGCAGATCGACGAGATCGCGGACATCTATGCGTTCTTGTTCCGCGCGCTGAAGATCGAGTAACAGGGGCTTGGCGGCCGACCGCAGAGCACGGCGGCGCCGCGCAGCGGCGGCGACGTGCGAGGGGGGTTTCAGGGGGGGTCGCGCTACGCTCGCCTACTCCCTGCCGACACCCAGGGCATCTGCCACCCGGTTGATGTAGTTGAACCAGGACGCGATCAGCGTGATCTGCAGGATGCCGCGGTCGTCGAAGCCGGCCGCGCGCAGCCGCTCGTGGTC
>QHVP01000189.1 GCA_003222295.1 Acidobacteriota bacterium
CCCTTCGAGCTGGCGCGGGAGAGCCGCAGCGACACCGAGGTGGCGGCCGCCCTCTACATGAAGGCCCAGCGGCTCTTCGACGGAGGCGACGCCGCCACCGCCCTGGCCGAAGCCACGAGGGCCGGGTACCTCGATCCCTACAACCGATCGATCCACCTCCTTCTCGCGCGCCTGCATCGCGCGCGCGGCGACGGCGAGAAGGCCGTCAACGAGTTCCACATGGCCCTCTGGTCCGAGGACGACGCGGACGTGCGAGTCGAGGTGGCGGGCCTGCTAAGGGAGATGGGGCGGGCGGTGGAGGCGCGCAAGGAGGCGGCGCGGGCCCTGGCCCTCGCGCCCGGCAACGAGGCCGCGCGCAAGCTGGCGGAGACGCCGCAATAGGCTGCGCTATCATCGGAGGGTGACCTTGTTTCCCGCCGTCCTCGCGTTCCTCGTGCTGGGGTTGGACTCCCCGGCCGTCCGGCCCCACGCCACGACTCGCTCGACGTCCGTCCGGCCCGGCCTGTCCTGGGCGGATGCGGACTCGCTCAGCCGCAAGCTCGCCGTCATCGAGGAGCGGCACAACCAGCAGAAAGCGCGCAAGAGCCAGCCCGTGCAGGTGACGCAGAGCGAGCTCAACTCGTACCTCAACCTCAGCTATGCGTCCGAGCTGCCGAAGGGGCTCAGCAACGTCGAGGTTCGCTTCGGCTCTGGCCGCATCGAGGCCAAGGGCTACGTCGACGTCGATCAGGTCAAGGGAAGCGTGCCGTCCAGCTCGTCGTGGGGCGCGCTTTCCTTCCTCACCGGGCAGGTGCCCATCGAGCTGTCGGGCAAGCTGGTGAACCAGGACGGCTTCGGCACGGTCGAGCTCGAATCCGCGTACGTGGCCTCCATACGCGTGCCCGTCGCCGTCGTCGAGCAGATGGTCGCCTCTTCCACGAGGAGCGAGAAGCATCCGGAGGGATACGACATCCACTCGCCGTTCCGGCTGCCCTACTCGGTCAGCCGCGTGCGCATCGAGCCGGGCAAGGCCACCCTCGAGTTCTGACCCCGGCCCGGCCGGCCGTCGTGGGATGATCCCGGCCATGGACCTCGCCTCGCCCGTGCAGTTCGTCAAGGGCGTGGGCCCGCAGAGGGCGGAGGCGCTCGCACGCGAGGGCGTGACCACTCTCGAGGACCTCCTCTTCCACCTGCCCATGCGCTACGAGGACCGGACCGCCCTTGCCCGCATCGCCGACCTCCGGCCGGGCATGAAGGTCTCGGTCGCGGGCACGATCGCGGTGGCCGGACTGCGCCGGGCCCGCCGTCTCACCCTCTACGAGGTCCGCCTCGAGGACGGGACGGGTCGGCTGAAGGCCCTGTGGTTCAACCAGCCCTTCTTGAAGGACACGCTGCCGCGGGGAGCGCAGGTCGTCCTCTACGGGACGGTCGAGCCGGACGCCTACGGATCGCGCCAGCTCATGATGTCGTCGCCGCAGTACGAGAAGGTCGAGAACGAAGACGCGGCCGGCGTCCACACCGGCCGCATCGTGCCCGTCTACGAGAAGCTCGGACCCCTCACCGGGAAGGCCTTGCGCCGCATCCTGCTCCGCCTGGCGGAACAGGTCCCGGACGACCTCCCCGATCCGCTGCCGCCGGAACTGCGCGAGCGGCTGGCCGTCATCCCGCGCGCGGAGGCGCTGCGCCGGATCCATCGCCCGCGGGAGGACGACGATCTCGGGCTGCTGAACGCCTCGCGCAGCCCGGCGCACCGCCGCCTCATCCTGGAGGAGTTCTTCCTCTTCCAGCTCGGACACGCCCTGCAGCACCAGGCGCGCCAGGAGCGGCCCAAGCGCGCCGCCCTCGCGATCACGGACGCGGCGCGGGAGGCGGTCAAGCGCATCCTGCCCTTCCACCTGACGGCCGCCCAGAAGCGGGTCCTGCGTGAGATCGCGGACGACATGAAATCGCCGCATCCCATGAACCGCCTGGTCCAGGGGGACGTGGGGTCGGGCAAGACGATGGTCGCGCTGCTCTCGATGGTGGTCGCGCTGGAGAACGGGTACCAGGCCGCGTTCATGGCCCCCACGGAGATCCTGGCCGAGCAGCACTACCTGACCTTCAAGCGCCTGCTCGCGCGCTGTCCGTACACGGTGGGCCTCTTCACGTCCGCGGTGAAGGGCAAGGAGCGGACGGCGGCAGGGGAGGCGCTGGCCGCGGGGACCGTCCAGATCGCGGTGGGCACGCACGCGCTCATCCAGCAAGGCGTCGCCTTCCGTCGTCTCGGCCTGGCCGTGGTGGACGAGCAGCACCGCTTCGGCGTGCTGCAGCGCGAGGACCTGAGGAGGAAGGGCGGCGACGTGGACGTGCTGGTGATGACGGCCACCCCCATTCCGCGCACGCTCGCCCTCACCGCCTACGGCGACCTCGACGTCTCGGTGGTGGACGAGCGCCCGCCCGGGCGCACGCCGATCCGCACCGTTCATCGCGCGGCCTCCGACCGTCGCGCGGTGGTGGAGGAAATCCGGCGCGCGCTGGCCGCCGGCCGCCAGGCCTACGTCGTCTACCCGCTGGTGGAGGAGTCGGACAAGCTCGAGGACGTGCGCGCGGCCACGCAGATGGCGGAGGAATGGCGCGCCGCCCTTCCGGCGGAACGGATCGGCCTCCTGCACGGGCGCTTGAAGGGCCCGGAGTAGGAGCAGGTCATGGGCGCGTTCTACCGGGCCGAGGTGGACGTGCTCGTGGCCACGACGGTGGTGGAAGTGGGCGTGGACGTGCCCCGCGGCCGCGTGGGTCGCGGCGCGGGCGCCTCCACCTGCCTGCTCGTCACCCACGGGCGGCTCTCCGACGAGGCCCGCGCGCGCATCGACGTGCTGACGCGCAGCGACGACGGCTTCGTGATCGCGGAGAGGGACCTGGAGCTGCGCGGTCCGGGGGACTTCTTCGGCACCCGCCAGTCGGGGCTGCCGCAGCTCCGGGTGGGCGACCTCCTGCGCGACGGCGACCTGATGGCGCTGGCCCGCGCGGAGGCGTTCCGCCATGTCGAGCAGGCGCGCGGCGCGGGCGCCATGGGCCCGCTCGAGGAGCTGCTCGAGCGCGGCGGCTGGCAGCGGCGCTTCGGCCTGGCCCGCGTCGGATAGGAATGTGTCCGCATCGGGCTGGGACACATTCCTGATGATTTCTTGGTGATGTCTTCACTGGAATCGGCCCATTAGGAGTGTGGCCAAGTCCCAACCGACCGTGACTTGGACACACTCCTGGGAGGTCATGGTGAGCCCCGCCCCCCTCAAGCCGGAGATCGCCGTCGCGGACGTCGAGAGGATCGACGTGCGCGTGGGAACGATCGTGACCGTCGAAGACGTGCCGAAGTCCTCCAAGCTCGCGCGCCTCACCGTGGACTTCGGCGACCACCGGCGCACGATCCTGGCCGGCATCCGCAAGGAGCGGGCCAACCCGCGGGAGATCGAAGGCCGTCAGGCCCTGTTCCTGGTGAACCTTCCCCCGCGCCGGATGGCGGGCGAGGTCTCGGAAGGCATGTTGTTCGACATCGGGTTCGCGGACGGCGTGACGCCCGTGCTCGCCGTTCCCGAGCAGCCGGTGCCGAACGGGACGCGGGCGGGCTAGGAGCCGTGAGCCGGATCATCGGAGGGACGGGGAAGGGACGCCGGCTGCGCACGCCCCGCGGGGACGCGACCCGTCCGACGGGTGCGCGCGTGCGCCAGACCCTCTTCGACATCCTCGCCCCGCGCGTGGCCGGCTGCCGGTTCCTCGACGCCTTCGCCGGCAACGGAAGCGTCGGGCTGGAAGCGCTGTCGCGGGGAGCGGCCCGGATCGTCCTCGTCGACCAGAGCCGCTCCGCCATCGAGGTCATCCGCGAGAACGCGCGCGCGCTGGCCAGTGCCGGCGGCGACGTGCAGATCGTCCATCAGGACACGCGCATCGCGCTGGCCGCCCTCGCCGACTCCGGCGTCCGCTTCGACGTCATCTACCT
>QHVP01000187.1 GCA_003222295.1 Acidobacteriota bacterium
CAGCAGGGACGAACGTCCCGTCAAAGCGAAGGCACCGTCCCTGCGTGGACGAGCCCGACCAGGTGTCCCGTCGACGGCCCGCGTTACGGGAGTGCCGTGAGCAGAGCGGCGGCGGTGCGGCCCCGGGGCGTCAGCCAGCCGGTCTCCCCACCCACCGTATCCGTTTGGACCCAGCCCTGCTCGTCGAGGTCGGCCAGCACGCGCGCGGCGAGAGCGCCGTCGCCCCCCAGCGCGTCGGCGGCGATCCTCTTGAGCGGAAGCACGGATCGCGCGCCGAACCGTTCCGACCACGCCACGGCCTCGATCACCCGGATCGCTTCGGAGTTCATCAGTTCCCCTCCTGGTCGCCCGTGAACCCGTCTCCAGCGTACCGCCGGCCGTCGAGCAACGGAGGGGGCAGGGAGTTTTTTTTGGTTCAGTGCAGGGGCGCCCCCGCCCGGCGGTGGCGGGGTGAGCGCATGATGAACAGCAGCGGCAGCATGAGCACGAAGATGATGGCCAGCAGGCGGAAGACGCCCACGGACGCCAGCATCGTCGCCTGGCGGGCCACCAGGCCGAAGGCCATGGCCTGGGCCTGGCGGGTCGCGGTCACGACGTCCGTGCCTCGCGCCACCAGCGACGAGCGAAGGCCCTCGAGGAACGACCGCGCCCGCGGATCGTACATGGTGACGTGGGCGCCGAGCACGGCGAGGTTCCCCTGGGCGCGCCGCGAGAGCATCGTCGTGGACAGGGCGATGCCGACGCTCCCCCCGATGTTCCGCATCAGGTTGAAAAGGCTCGTGGCGTTGCCCATCGTCTCTTTGGGGATCGGGTCCATGGTGATCGTGGTGAGGGGGACGAATATGAGGCCGAGCGACATGCCCTGGATGAACTGCGGCCAGAAGACGTCCCAATAGCCGGCGGAGAGGTCGAGGTTCCCCAGCCAGTAGAGGGTGAGCGCGCCGCCGCAGATGCCCAGGGCGAGGAGCTTGCGGGGGTCCACGCGCGCGACGATCATCCCGACGACGGGCATGGCCAGGAAGGATCCCATCCCGCGCGGGGCCATGGCGATCCCCGCTTGCAGGGACGGATAGCCGAGGAGGGTCTGCAGCATGATCGGGAGCAGGACGAGGCTTCCGTACAGGACGAAGCCGAGCACGGTCATCAGGAACACGCCCGTGCTGTAGGTCCGCTCCTTGAACACGTGCAGGTCCACCACCGGATGGTCGGTGTGGAGCTCGCGCCAGACGAAGATGGCCAGGCCGGCCACGGCCAGTCCGGCCAGCACGCGGATGGAAGAGGCCGCGAACCAGTCCCGCTGCTGCCCCAGGTCGAGCAGGATCTGCAGGGACCCGATGCCGAGGGCGAGAAGGCCGATGCCCCAGTAGTCGATCGTCTCCGACTTCCGGCTCACGTAGGGCGGATCGAAGACGAACAGCTTCGTCATGACGATCGAGGCCAGGCCGACGGGCAGGTTGATGTAGAACACCCACCGCCAGCTGTAGCTGTCGGTGAGCCATCCCCCCACCACCGGACCGAGGATGGGGGCAACCACGATGCCGAGGCCCCAGAACCCCATCGCCTTGCCGCGATCGCGGGGCGGGAAGGCCTCGAGCAGCACGGCCTGCGAGAGCGGCTGCAGGGCGCCCCCGGTCAGGCCCTGCACGACGCGGAAGGCCACGAGCACGCTCAGGGTGGGGGCCAGGCCGCAGAGAAAGGAGGCGGCGGTGAAGCCGCTGATGGAGATGAGGAGCAGCCGCTTGCGTCCGAAGTAGTTCGCCAGCCAGCCGGTGAGGGGCAGCACGATCGCGTTGGCCACGAGATACGAGGTCAGGGCCCAGGTGGACTCGTCGATGGACGCGGAGAGGCTGCCCGCGATGTGGGGCAGCGACACGTTGACGACCGTCGTGTCGAGGATCTCCATGAACGTCGCGAACATGACCGCGACGGCGACGATCCACGGGTTGACGAGGGGCGGCGCCGGCCGCTCGGCGGCCTCCGCGCTCACTTCGTGTGGACGGTGGGCACGACGGACATGCCGGGGCGCAGGAGGTGATCCGGGTCCTGGCCGCGGTCGATCGTGATCTTCACCGGGACGCGCTGCACGACCTTGACGAAGTTGCCGGTGGCGTTCTCCGGCGGCAACAGGCTGAACCGGGCGCCGGTGGCGGCGGCGATGCTGTCCACGCGGCCCTTGTAGTCGCGGCCGTACGCGTCGACCTTGATGGTCACGGGCTGGCCGGGCCGGATATCGCGCAGCTCGCCTTCCTTGAAGTTGGCCGTCACCCAGATGTCGTCGAGGGGAACGATGGCCAGGAGGGGCTGGCCGGGCTGCACGACCTGTGTGCTCGAGATCGAGCCGGGCCCGTTCCACCGCGGCGCGCGCCTGCGCGACCTGGGCCTCCGCTCCCGCCGCCCGCGAGCGCGAGATCGCGACCTGCTCGGACGCCGTCCCCGCCTGGGTGCGCTTGGCCTGGGCGCCGTGCACTCCCGCCTCCGCTTCGCGCTCCTGGGCCACCGCCCCTTCATGCTCCGCGCGCGCCGCGGCGGCGGCACTGACGGCCCCGTCGTACTCCTGCCGCGACACCTCGTCCTTGGCCACCAGCGTCTTCAAGCGCTCGAGGTCCTGGGCCGCCTTGGTGGCCTTCGCCTCCGTCTCCTTGACCCGGGCCTGCGCCATCCTGACCCTCGCTGCGGCAGTGGCGATGTCGCTGTTGGCCGTCTCCACGTCGCCCGTGGCGGTGGTGGACGTCATGGGGACGCTCGTACGCGCACCCTGTGCCCCCGCGGTGGCCGCGGCCAGCTCCGCCTCCGCGCGCGCGAGCGCGACCTTGTAGTCGGTGGGGTCGATCTGCACGAGCACCGTCCCCGCGGACACGAGCTGGTTGTCCTGGGCGTGGACCTCCTGCACGGTGCCCGACACGCGCGCGGCCAGCGGCATGATGTGGCCGTCGATCTGCGCGTCGTCGGTGGCCACGCGCCCGGCGCGGAAGAGCCAGAACGCGATGCCGCCGCCGATGAGCACGACCGCCGCCACCACGATGAGCCAGCCTCCGGCCCGCCGCCCCCGGCTGGGGGCGGAGGCCGCGGCCGTCTCCGTTGCCTGTTCTCCGTTGGCCATCATTGTCCTCGCACGAGCTGCCGGAAGGCCTCCTCCGCCAGGCCCACGGCGCGTCCGAGGGTGGCGCGGGCCAGGTTGAAGTCGTATACGGTCGAGATCCAGTCCTCCTCCGCCCGCGCCACCGCCTCCTGGGCGAGGACGACGTCCACGTTGTTGGCCACGCCGGCCGCGAACCGGTCCTGGGCCTGGCGGAGCTGCTCGCGCGCCAGCGCGCGTGCGCTCTCCGCCACCGCCTGGCGATCCGCGGCCGCCTTGAGCTCGAGGCCCGCCACGCGCACGTCGTAATCGATGCGGCCGCGGAGATCCTCCACCCCGGCCCGCGCGGACTGGAGGGCGGCATCCGCGGCCAGCACCTTGCCCGCGACCAGGCCGCCCTGGAAGAGGGGCACGCGCAGGGCGCCCGCGAGGGTGAAGGTGTTGCGCGCTCCGCCGTAGGTCTGACCGATCGCACCGTAATCGGCGTCGAGGGTCAGGCCGGGCAGCGCTTCACCGAGCGCGGAGCGCCGTGACGCCTCCGCCGCGCGCACGCGCGCCTGGGCCGCCTTCCAATCGGACCTCCGGGCGAACGCCATCTCCATCGTCTGCTCCAGGGTGAGCGGCGGGACCACGGTGTCCGCTTCGATCACCCGCTGCTCGCGTGAGCGCAGCTCGACCTCGGCGCGCAGCACGTCGACGCCGGGCACCACCCCCGCGGACTTGCGGTCGAGGGCGAGCTGGTGGAGCGCGCGCGCCGTCTCCGCCTCCGCCCGCGCGACCTCGACCCGGCTCTGCTCGGCCAGGGTGCGGAGGTACAGGTTTCCGGAGACGAGCACCACGAGCTCGCGCGTGTCCTGATAGGTCCAGCGCGCGGCTTCCACGCGCTGGCCCTCGGCGCGCGCTTTGTACAGCCCCTTGAGGTCGAGCTCCTCGGTGAGGAGGACGCGGGAGTCGAACACGTTGAACGGCCCCACCACGGGGCTGTCGATGCCGGGGAATCCGGAGAAGCCGAAGGCCTCCAGGCTGAGCTTCTGGCGCACGGCGGAGAACCGGCCGCTCAGGTGCGGGAGCACGTCACCGAAGGCCTCCCGGCGCCCGCCGCGTGCCGCGCGCACGCCCTGCTCGGCGAGGACGAGGGCGAGATCGTCGGGACGCCGCCGAAGAGCGGGCCCTGCGCGCCCGGCCCCGGGGCGGGCGCGGTCGCCTGCGGCGCAAGCAGGAGGAGGAAGGCGGCGAGGCCGATCATCGTGCGGCGGCGGACCCGGTCTCTTCGCGTCCGAACGGATGCGGGGGGTCGAGGTGGACGTCGTCCATGATCAGCAGACCGTTCGCACGATGACATGCCGCGCGGTCCCACGTCAACCGCGGGCCGGAGGTTCAGCGCCGCCGGGCGCGCCGCTTCGCCTCTTCGATCAGGATGACGTTACGCTCGTACGAGAGCGTCCCCGGCGCGCCGCCGTCCGCGAGCGCGGGCGGGTAGCGCGGTTCGCGATAGTCGGGATAGGCCTCGGTGCGCAGGTGCGCGAGCATCTGGTGGCCCTGCCTGCTCGCGCGCTCGTGGCGGAGCGCGGAGACGTCGATGGGGGCGACCACGATGCGCTCACCGGGACCGGGAGAGGCCTGGGCGAGCAGGCGGCCGTCGAAGTCCACGACCTGGCTGCCTCCCGGCCAGGAGTACGGAGGATACCGCTTGAGGCTCGCGCCCTGGTTCGCGGCCACGACGTAGGCCATGTTCTCCAGCGCCCGGCAGCGATTCACGATCGTCCACCAGTCCATGGGGTCGGTGGCGCCCCACGGATCCATGTAGGCGGAGACGCGGATGAGGACCTCGGCCCCGTTGGCGGGGAGCTGCCGGATCGCCTCCGGGAACAGCCAGTCGTAGCAGATCGCGGCGCCAAGACGTCCGATCGGCGTGTCCGCCACCGGGAACAGCGGCTCGTCATAGCCGGGCAGGTCGTGGGGGCTGGCGTGGACCTCGTACGGGATCCAGGGGTTGACCTTGCGGTACTTGTAGAGGATTCCCTCCGGCCCCACGAGGCAGGTCGTGTTGAAGACGACCCCGGGCCACCTGGGGTCCTGCTCGATCATCGAGCCGGTCTGGACGTAGAGCCCGTCCTTCCGCGCCCGGGCCGCGATGCGATCGGTGTGCTCGTTCGGTATGGGCACGGCCAGCTTCTCGATCAGCTCGGGCACGGTGACGAAGACGGGAGCGGCGTGCGCGAACTCCGGGAACACGAGCAGCCGGACAGGGAGGAAAGGCGCCGCGCCCGCCACCGCGGAGTCGATCATGGACAGCATGCGGTCGGTGTTGCCGCGCATCTGTCCGCGGTCGATCGGGTTCGGGAGGTCGGTCTGGCAGCAGGCGGCCGAGTAGCGGATGTGGTCCATGGCTCCCCAAGTGTAGACTCGACGGCAGGTGATCGTCCGCATCCCGGCCGTGCGCAAGAAGGCCCTGATCCTCGTCGCCATCGGTCTCGGCGTCGTGGCCGCGGGCGGCCTCACGTACTATCAGCTCCTCAAGGCCGGGTTCGTCCACTACGGCAAGTACGACCATCGCGATCGTGGGTCGCTCCGGGTGGGCGGTCAGGCTCCGGATCTCGACCTCACGATGTACGACGGCTCGTCCGTCCGTCTCTCGCAGCTCTGGGGCGGCGCGCAGCCCGTGTTCGTGGTGTTCGGAAGCTGCACTTGACCGCCGTTCCGCAAGAAGATCGTGGATCTTCATCGCATCTACGACCGGTACAAGGACCAAGCGCGGTTCCTCACCGTCTACA
>QHVP01000190.1 GCA_003222295.1 Acidobacteriota bacterium
CACCACGGTCGTCGATTTCTGGGCGGCCTGGTGCCCGCCCTGCCGCGCCCTCGCGCCCACGATCGCGGCCCTCGCGGAAGAGCGGTCGGACGTCGTGGTCGGCAAGCTCGACGTGGACGATCACCCGGCCATCGCCGAGCGTTACGGAATCCAGAGCATCCCGACCGTGCTCGTCTTCCGGAACGGGGAGCTCGCGTCGCGCAGCATCGGGCTCGTGCCCATCGAGCGTCTCCGCGACCTCCTCGATCGCAGGGTGGAAGCCACCGCGTAATCGATCGTCGTCGCGCCGACACGACTGGAATTCCAGTCTTGGCGCGAGCGGCCGGCGCGAGACTTCCATTTCGGTCCCACGGGCGAATCCGGTTTCTCGGAAATCGGAGGCGGGCGACAGGCATCCGGCGCGCCAACGCGCTGCTGCAGGGCGGGCGCACAAGACCCTGTTTCCTTCGCTTTATCGACCTCGCTCGGACTCGTCGCGACGCGGCTCTCGCGGGCTCGTGCCGTTGGATCTCGACGATTCAATGTCTTGGTGAAACCGCTTTCGTAGGACTGGTCTTAAGTCCTGGTGAATACGCGCTTTTCTCTTGACGAGCGCGTCAGTCGTCCAATAGATTCCACATACTTACCCGAAGCCTCACTGCGGAGAATTGGAATGATCTTGCGAAGCGCCGGCCGCTTCGGAGCAAGTTCCGTTCAGGGGAACGGAATCCCTCGCGAGTCAGCATCACCAGATGCAGAGGAGAGGATGTATATGCCCTTCGTCCCAAGGTTCCGAAGATTGCGCGCGGTGCTGGGAGCGGCCCTCGCGGGCGTCCTCTGCTTGGCCGGCCCCGCCGCTCTGCACGCACAGACGACCAGCGCTTCCGTGTCTGGATCGGTGAGCGACTCCCAGGGGGGCGTGCTCCCCGGGGCGACCGTCACCTTGACGAGCCGCACGCAGGGCAACACGTACACGGCGGCGACGGACAAGGAAGGCCGGTTCACCTTCCCCATCGTCCGCCCCGACACCTACGTGCTCAAGGTCACGTTGTCGGGCTTCAAGAGCGCGGAGCGGACGAACGTGGTCGTCAACGCGAACGACCGGGCCTCGACCGGAGACATCGCGCTCAGCGTCGGAGGGATCGAGGAGAACGTCACCGTCGAGAGCCGCGTCAGCGAGCTGCAGGTGGAGAGCGGCGAGCGCTCGTTCTCGATGGAGAGCGAGACCCTGAAGAACATCGCGAACAACGGGCGCGCGCTGTTCAACTTCGCCAACCTCGTGCCGGGCGTGCTCACCAACAACGTCGCCGGCGTCGAGAACGGGAGCGTGAGCGCCTTCACCGTCAACGGCCAGCGGCCCAACTCCAACAACGTGACCACGGCGGCAACATGGCCACCACGAACATCGACGCCGTGGCGGAGTTCAAGATCCTCACCAACTCCTACCAGGCCGAGTACGGGCGCGCGACCGGCGGCCAGGTCCAGGTGGTCACCAAGAGCGGCACGCAGGCCTTCCACGGCTCCGGCTACTGGTACGGCCGGCGGTCGGACTGGAACGCGAACAGCTGGACGAACAAGCGCGCGGAGGCGCCGCCGCCGGTGGGCAGCGGAAAGCTGATCCCGGTGCCCCCGTCGTCCCGCAACGACTACGGCTACACGATCGGTGGCCCGATCTTCATCCCGGGAAAATTCAACACGGACAAGAAGAAGCTCTTCTTCTTCCTGAGCCAGGAGTTCGAGAACCGGACCGACCCCGCGGCGCAGCGCACGGGCCGCGTCCCCACGGCCCTGGAACGCCGCGGCGACTTCTCGCAGAGCGTGGACAACAACGGCAACCCGTTCCCCTACATCCGTGACTTCCAGACGGGCCTGCCCTGCACGGCCGCGGACACGCGGGGCTGCTTCCAGGACGGCGGCGTGCTGGGCCGCATCCCACAGAGCCGGCTCTACGCCCCGGGCCTCAACATCCGCGGGCAGCGGGATCAACTTCACGAGCCAGAACCCGAACAGCTCGCCGCGCCGTGAGGATCTGCTCCGGCTGGACTTCCAGGCCACGGACAAGTGGCGGTTCACCGGCCGCTACATGAACACCAAGGAAGAGATCCTCCAGGCCTACGGGACGACGTGGGCCGGCAACGGCAGCAACGAGCTCCCGATGCCCGTGGAGTTCATCCATCCGGGAAAGAACTACATGCTGTCCGCGACCGGCATCCTGAGCCCGTCGATGTCGCTCGAGATGAGCGTGGGCCGCGCGCAGAACTCCCTGAACT
>QHVP01000191.1 GCA_003222295.1 Acidobacteriota bacterium
GAGGCGAGGTCGTTCCCGTCCTCGACGCGCGCGGCGCCTTCGGGTCCATCGAGGTCGCGGAGACGGCGAGGCCGACCGTCCTCGTGGCGAGCTGGGGCAGCGCCACGCGGCCCGCGGAGATCGTGCGCATCGACCCTGCCCTGAAGAAGCAGTCCAGCCTGACCAGCTTCACGACCGATGCCGCGAGCAAGCTCGGCTGGGCGCCGCTCCAGGAGTTCTGGTTCGACAACGACAAGGGCCGGCGCGTGCACAGCTTCGTCGTGCTGCCGCCTGCATTCGACCCCGCGAAGAAGTATCCGCTCTTCGTCCTGATCCACGGCGGCCACGCGAACATGTGGCGCGACCAGATCACGCTGCGTTGGAACTATCACCTCCTGGCCAGCCCCGGATACGTCGTCTTCCTCACCGACTACCGCGGCTCGACCGGTTACGGCGAGGCCTTCACCCTGGACATCCAGGGCGATCCCCTGCGCGGACCGGGGAACGACATCAACCGGGCGGCCGACGAGGCCATCAAGCGCTTCCCCTACATCGACGCGAGCCGGCAGGCCGCGGGCGGGGCCAGCTACGGCGGGCACCTCGCGAACTGGCTGGAAGCGACGACCACGCGCTACAAGGCCATCGTCAGCCACGCGGGCCTCTCCAGCCTGCAGACCCAGTGGGGCACGAGCGACGGCATCTACAACCGCGAGGTCATGATGGGCGGACCCTTCTGGACGGACCCGAAGAAGTGGCTCGACCAGAGCCCGGTCGCCTACGCGAAGGATTTCAAGACGCCGATCCTGCTCTCCGTAGGCGAGAACGACTTCCGCGTGCCCATGAACAACACCCTCGAGATGTACGCCGTCCTGCAGCGCATGCGCGTCCCCGCGCGGCTCATGGTCTGGCCGGACGAGAACCACTGGATCCTGAAGCCCGAGAACAGCCGGGTCTTCTATCGCGAGGTCGCGGCCTGGCTCGCGAAGTGGCTGAAGTGAGGAGACTCCTCGCCGTCCTCACCCTGGTCCTGCTCGGCGCGAAAAGCTTCGTCGCCGCGCAGACGACCCCAGCCTCCGCCGCCTCACCGGCGCCCCGCCCCCCTTGGATCGTCAAGAGCGACGCCAATGCGGACGTCCTTCTGAAGGCCTTCGCGCGCTTTTCCCCCGAAGGAGCGGGCCAGATCGGCGTGTCCGGGCTCGACGAGCAGGTGTTGGACCTCCAGCCCCGGCTCTACGAGCGCCGCGATGCCGCGACCAGGGAAGCCCTGGCCTCCACGAAAGACCAGATCGAAGGCGATGCCCTCTCGCGCAAGTACGAGCTGACCTACTTCGACGTCCCGCTCACGATCTTCCGCGGATTGCACGCCCTCCTCGACGACCAGATCGCTCCGGAGAGGCGCGCGGCGGCCCTGGTCCGCCTCAAGAAGTACGCGGGCGACGTGCCGGGCACGACGCCCCTTACCGTCCTCGCCGAGCAGCGCATGCGCGAGCGGCTGGGTGAGGCGTCGCTCCTGGGCCCGCCGCGGGCGGAAGTCGAGAAGAACCTGGGCAACACGGCGTTCTACCTCGATGGGATCGAGAAGCTGTTCCAGAAATACCAGGTCGCGGGCTACGAGGCGCCGCTGGCCCGGCTCAAGACCCAGGTCGCCGCCTACAACGAGTTCGTGAAGGGCACGATCCTTCCCCGTTCGCGCACGGACTTCCGTCTGCCCCCGGAGGTGTACCGCTCGCGCCTCAAGAACTACGGCGTGGACATGGCCCCGGAGGCCCTGGCCGACCGCGCGCGCGTCTCCTACGTTGAGATCCGCAATGAGATGCGGGCCATCGCGCCCCTGGTCGCGAAGGAGAAGGGTTTCACCGTCACCGACTACCGCGACGTCCTGCGCGCCCTCAAGAAGGACCAGATCGTCGGCGAGGCCATCCTGCCCCACTACCAGCAGCGGCTGGCCAGCCTGGAGGAGATCATCCGCCGTGAGCGGGTGGTCTCCCTGCCCACGCGCCCGGCGCAGATCAAGCTGGCCAGCGAGGCCGAGAGCGCCGCCCAGCCCGCGCCCAACATGCGGCCGCCGCGCCTCATCGGCAACACGGGCGAGCGCGGGACGTTCCTGCTTCCCCTGCGCGTTCCCACCACGAGCGCGAGCGGATCGGAGGTCAAAAGCTCGAGGCCCGTCCCGGCCACGAGCTGCAGTTCGCCTCCATCGTCGAGAAGGGCGTCTCCGCGGCCCGCGCCGTGTTCGCCTTCAACAGCGTCAACGTCGAGGGCTGGGCCCTCTACATGGAAGCGGAGATGAAGCCCTACCTCCCCCTCGACGGCCAGCTCGCGTCGCTGCAGGCGCGGCTCCTGCGCGCCATGCGCGCCTTCCTCGATCCCGAGCTGCAGATGGGCCGCATCCAGCCGGAGGAGGCGGTGAAGCTCCTCATGGACGAGGGCGTCTACTCGGAGGCGATGGCGCGGCAGGAGGTGGAGCGCTACACGTTCCGCGCGCCCGGCCAGGCCACGTCGTATTACTACGGCTACACGCGCTGGATGCAGCTCCGCTCCCAGGCGGAGATGGCGCTGGGCGCGAAGTTCGACCGCCTGCGCTACCACGACTTCATCCTGGGCCAGGGCCTGCTTCCGCCGGACGTCCTGGCGAGGGCGGTCATGACGGATTTCGTGGCCGGCGAGAAGGCGCGATGACCGCCCTCTCGCCGCGCGTCGTAGCGCGGGCCCTCGTCGCGCAGGAACGCGTGCTCGGCGTTGAGCTCGTGCCAGCTGAAGAGGACGCCCGCCTCGGAGAGGGCCTTGTAGACGGCGGCCCGGCCCTCGGCCGGGATGTGCGGATCCTGCCGGCCCCAGATCATGACCAGCTCGCCCTTGATCTCACGAACCCGGGCCAGGGTGTCCGCCTTCTTCCCCTCCCCCAGCGTGCCGCTGTGGAGGTCGGTGGGAAAGAACGACGCGCAGGCGAGGATCTCCGGCAGCAGGGCGGCGCGGACGGCGAGGTGCCCCCCGATGCAGAATCCCACCGTACCGATCCGCCCACTGCACGCCGGATGCGCGCGGAGGGCCCCGACGACGGCCTTGGCGTCGTTGTCGAACGTCGAGAGCTTCGTCGCGTGCTTGTATCGGTTCCCCTTGTCCTTGCCGACGTCGTCGTAGGCGAGCACCGCGCCGAGCGGCTCGTGCTCGTGATAGATCTCGGGCGCCATCACGACGTAGCCGTGGCTGGCGAGCTGGACGCACAGGCGCGCGATGGGTGCGGTCTGCTGGAAGATCTCGGGATAGAGGAGGAGCCCGGGATACTTCTTGGCCACGGTGGGATGAGTCGGCGTGTAGATGTGGGTCCGCATGGGACCCGTGGGCGTGTCAAGATCCTTGGGAGGCGAGGATGGCGAAGATCCGGTGGGGCGTGCTGGGCGCGGCCAAGATCGCGCGCACGAAGGTCATCCCGGCCATGCAGCGGGCGCAGGAGGGCGAGGTGACCGCGCTGGCCTCGCGCTCCCTGGAGACGGCGCGCTCCGCCGCGGCCGCCCTGGGCATCGCGAAAGCGTACGGATCGTACGAGGAGCTGCTGGCCGACCCGGGCATCGACGCCGTCTACATCCCGCTGCCCAATCACCTGCACGTGCCGTGGTCGATCAAGGCCGCGGAGGCCGGCAAGCACGTCCTGTGCGAGAAGCCGATCGCATTGAGCGCGGACGAGGCGCGCACGCTCCTCGCCGTGCGCGACCGCACGGGCGTCCTCATCCAGGAGGCCTTCATGGTGCGCACGCACCCGCAGTGGCTGGCCGTGCGCGAGGAGGTGCGCGGCGGCCGCCTGGGCGACCTGCGCGCGATCCAGATGGCCTTCTC
>QHVP01000192.1 GCA_003222295.1 Acidobacteriota bacterium
TGAGGCCGTAGTCGCCGAACGAGACCTGCGAGCCCGTCCAGGCCTTGCCCCTCATCTTCCCGCGCTGCTGCTTCCTGAACTTGACCTTCTTCGGCATGAGCATGATGACGTTCCTTACAGGCCCTTATTCGGCTTGAGGGCGTCCTGCTCGCCCTTGTAGATCCAGCACTTCACGCCGATGGCGCCGAAGTTCGTGCGCGCCTCGTGGAGGCCGTAGTCGATGTCCGCGCGCAGGGTGTGCAGCGGGAGCTGGCCGTGCAGGTACCACTCCGAGCGCGCGATCTCCGCGCCGTTGAGGCGGCCCGAGACCCGGACCTTGATCCCCTTGGCCCCGAAGCGCAGGGCGGCGTCCACCGCCTTGCGCATGGCGCGCCGGAAGGCGATGCGCTTCTCGAGCTGCAGGGCCACCGACTCCGCCACGAGCTGGGCGTCCAGCTCAGGCTTCAGGATCTCCTGGATGTTGATGAAGACCTCCTTGCCGGTCTTCTTCTGGATCTCCTGCTTGAGCTTGTCGACCTCCTGCCCCTTGCGCCCGATGATGATGCCCGGGCGCGAGGTGAAGATGGAGATCTTCAGCTTGTTGGCCGCGCGCTCGACCTCGACGCGCGACACGCCCGCGTGCGCGAAGCGCTTCTTGAGGTCCTTCTTCAGGAGGATGTCCTCGTGGAGGAGGTTCGCGTATTCCTTCTCGGCGTACCAGCGGCTGCGCCAGGTCTTGTTGAAGCCCAGCCGGAAACCGATGGGGTGGACCTTCTGTCCCATTACTTGGACTCCTTCAATTGGCGTCCTCGCTGCGCGCTGGTCGTCGTCGAACGACGCGCCGTGGATGAACCGCGTCGCGTCGATTTCGGAGACGCTCCGCTGCGGACAACGCTTCCCTCTTCCTGCTCCGCCACGCAGACGGTGACGTGCGTCGTGCGGCGCAGGACCTGATAGGCGCGGCCCATGGGCGCCGGCCGCACGCGCTTCTGCGTCGGCCCCTGGTCGGCGTAGGCGGCGGAGACCACGAGGTCGTCCTCGTCGAGGCGCCGCTTCTGGTTCTTGTCCGCCACGTTCACCGCGTTGGCGATGGCCGAGCGCAGCGTCTTCTCGACGTCGCGCGCCACCGACTTCTTGGTGAAGCGCAGGATGGAGAGAGCGTCGCTGGCCTTCTTGCCTCGGATGAGCTCGAGCACGAGGCCCGCCTTCTGGGCCGAGGTGCGCAGGTACTTGCTGGTGGCCTTGACTTCGAACATGGCTCAGCCCTGCTTCGGCGCGCCGGCGCCGGCCCCGCCGCCACCGCTGGGCGTACCCGGCCCGCTCGCGCCACCGGGACCGGCCCCGGGCGCGCCCGCGACCTTGGCCACCTTCTCCACCTTGCTCGAGTGCCCCTTGAACTGCCGGGTGGGCGAGAACTCGCCGAGCTTGTGGCCGACCATGTTCTCCGTGATGTACACGGGGATGAACTTGCGGCCGTTGTAGACGGCCAGGGTGTGGCCCACCATCTCCGGCGTGATGGTGGAGCGCCGTGACCAGGTCTTGACGACCTTGCGTTCGTTGGCCGCGTTCATGGAGTCGATCTTCTTCATCAGGTGATCGTCGATGAACGGGCCCTTCTTCAATGACCTAGCCATTAGATTCTCGCGTCCTCGCTACGGCGTTTCGTGTATTCCGCGTCGTCGGGGCAAAGCCCCGTCGACCGCGGAGAGGAGGCCTTCGCTGCGGGTCTCAAGAGTGAGCGAGCCATTTACTTGCGCCTCTTGACGATGAACTGCGAGGTCCGCTTGTTGTTGCGGGTCTTGGCGCCCTTGGTGGGCTTGCCCCACGGCGTCACCGGATGGCGGCCGCCGGACGTCTTGCCTTCGCCGCCGCCGTGCGGATGGTCGACGGGGTTCATGGAGACGCCGCGGTTGTGCGGGCGCTTGCCCAGCCAGCGCTTGCGGCCGGCCTTGCCGAAGGAAACGTTCTTGTGCTCGATGTTGCCGAGCTGTCCCACGGTGGCCATGCAGACGACCGCGACCTTGCGGATCTCGCCCGAGGGCATCTTGACCTGCGCGTAGTCGCCTTCCTTGGCCACGAGCTGGGCCTGTCCGCCCGCCGTGCGCACCATCTGCCCGCCCTTGCCGTGGCGCAGCTCGATGTTGTGGACCATGGTGCCCACGGGGATCGACCTGAGGGGAAGCGCGTTGCCGGGCAGGATGTCCGCGGTCTCGCCGCTGAGGACGGTGGTGCCCACGGCCAGGCCTTCCGGCCAGAGGATGTAGCGCTTCTCGCCGTCCGCGTAGTGCAGCAGGGCCAGGCGCGCGGAGCGGTTGGGGTCGTACTCGACGGCCGCGACCTTGGCCGGGATCCCGACCTTGTCGCGCTTGAAGTCGATGACGCGGTACATCCGCTTGTGACCGCCGCCGCGCCACCACGAGGTCAGCTCGCCGCGATTGTTGCGGCCGCCCGACCGGTGGAGCGGCTCGACGAGGGGCTTGTATGGCTCGGACGTCGTGATCTCGTCGAACACCTGCACCGTCTGGAAGCGCTGGCCCGGCGATGTCGGATTGAACTTGCGAATGGGCATAAAACCGATCCTCGAAATTTGGTGAGTTGGTGAATTAGTGAATTGGAGAATTCGTGAGTCGGGTCTCGGTGAATTCAACGCCTCGCCGGGATCGCAGTTTACGAATTCACCAATTCGCCAACTCGCCAAGTCACCAATTAAGCTCCTTCCAGAAATTCGGGCATCTTTTCGCCTTCGCGCAGCTTTACAACCGCCTTCTTCCAGTCCGATCGCCGGCCGGCGAAACGGCCCTGCCGCTTCACCTTGCCGTGAGCGATGCTGGTTCGGACGGTCTCGACCTTGGCGCCGAGCAACTGCTCGATGGCGTGTTTGATGTCGACTTTATTCGCGTCCCGCGCGACATGGAAGACGATCGTCCGGCCATCCTCCCGTTGGATCGAGGTCTTTTCGGTGATGAGCGGCCGGCGAATGACGTCTGTAAGCCTCATATCGAGTCCCACTCCAATTGGTGAATTGGTGAGTTGGAGAATTGGTGATTGAACTCTCCAATTCACCAACTCACCAACTCTCCAATTCACTTGTCCCACCCTCGTCAGCTCAACGCCGCCTGGAGCTTCTCGAGCGCGCCGCGCGTGACGACGATGCGCGAGGCGCCGATGATGTCGCGGGCGGTCACCCGCGAGCTGGCAATGAACGCCACATCCGCGATATTGCGAACCGATTTCGCGAGCTTCTGGTCCGGCACGACGTCGAGGAGGATCGCTTTGCCGCTGACACCAAGGCGCGCGAGCATCTCGGCCGCGGCTTTCGTCTTGATGGTCTCGGTCGCGAGCTCGTCGACGACGACGAGCGCGCCGTCTTTCACCTTCTGCGCCAGCGCCGAACGCAGCGCGCCCTGCTCGACCTTTTTCGGGAGCCGGTATTCGTAGCTGCGCGGCTGTGGCCCGAAAACGGTGCCGCCCTTGCGCCAAAGCGGGTTGCGGATCTCGCCAACACGTGCGCGGCCCGTGCCCTTCTGCCGCCAGGGTTTCTTCCCGCTCCCGCTGACAAGCGCTCGGTTCTTCGTCGCATGGGTGCCGCGACGCATGGCTGCGTTGGCGCGCACGACCGACTCCCAGATGAGCTCGGCGTTCACCCGCCCGCCGAACAGCTCGTCGCCGAGCTCGACGGCACCCACCTTCTCGTTGTTGCCGTTGACGACATCAAGCTGCATAGCTGCTTCTCGAAATCCACGCGCGGAACCTATCCGGTTGAAGCCGGACGCCACGAATGATCGGATCGTCAATCCTCAAATCAAATCGTCAATCCACCAATCTGAAATCGTAAATTACTTCTTCCCCTTCTTGACCTTCTCCACCTGCGCGACCTTGATGCGCTTCGCCGCGATTGCTTTACGGACGATCACATAGCTTTCCGGCGCGCCGGGAATGCCGCCCTCCACGATCAGGATGTGGTGATCTGCATCCACGCGCAGCACCTTGAGATTGCGGATCGTGACACGCCCGCCACCCATCCGGCCGGCCGCTCGCATGCCCTTGACGACCCGCGAGGGAAACGACGAGGCGCCGATCGATCCCGGGGCGCGGTGAAACATCGAGCCATGCGTCGCTGCGCCGCCGGCGAAGTGATGGCGCTTGACGACACCCTGGAAGCCTTTGCCACGGCCGTTGCCGATCACGTCGA
>QHVP01000193.1 GCA_003222295.1 Acidobacteriota bacterium
GCCACATCCCCTGGAGAGACGGTCCAGATCGACTTGGGGGCGTTGAGCGCCGCCGAGAAGGAGATCCTCACGTCGTACAGCGCGTCCGTGGATGTTCAGGACGTGGCCGCCCAGCTCGTCTTCGCCCGCGAAGTGCGCGTGCGCGAGCTGGTGACGCATCGGTTCGCGCTGGAGGACGCGCCGCGCGCGCTGGAAGTGGCCTCCCACCCCGCGCCCGGCGTGCTCAAGGTGGTGTTGCAGCCACCCACCCGCGATGGTGGCCGGTGACCAGCCACCCACCCGCGATGGTGGCCGCCAGAGGCAGGCGCAGGGGGACGTGCACACTGGATTGACAGCGAGGTGAGCATTCGTGCGACCTAAGATGAAGGCGGCCGTGCTCTACGGAAGAGAGGACGTGCGCATCGAGCAGGTGGATGTGCCGGCCCTCGAGCCCGGGGACATCCTCCTCCGGACGCGGGTGGCCCTCACCTGCGGCACCGACGCGAAGGTCTTCCGCAGGGGTCCTCCTCCGGACGCGGGTGGCCCTCACCTGCGGCACCGACGCGAAGGTCTTCCGCAGGGGCTACCACGCGAAGATGATCGTGCCCCCCGCGGTGTTCGGCCACGAGATGGCGGGTATCGTGGAAGAGGTCGCGCCGGGGGTCGAGGTCTTCGAGCCAGGGATGCCCGTCGTGGCCGCCAACTCCGCGCCCTGCGGCGACTGCTACTACTGCCGGCACGAGATGCCCAGCCTGTGCGACGACCTGCTCTTCTGGAACGGCGCCTACGCCGAGTTCGCGCGCATCCCGGCCCGCGTGGTCAAGAAGAACCTGCTGCCCCTCGACGAGGGGCTGGAGTTCCGGGAAGCGGCGATGGTGGAGCCCCTGGCCTGCGTCATCCGGGGCGTGGAAGAGAGCTGGATCGGCCGCGGCCAATCCGTGGCCGTCATCGGGACCGGCCCCATCGGCCTGATGTTCGTCGCCCTCGCGCGGATGCGCGGCGCGCACGTGACGGCGGCCGGACGCCGGCGGTCGAGGCTGGACAAGGCGCTCGAGATGGGCGCGGAGGGCGTGGTGGCGGCCCGCGAAGGCGCCGACCTCGCGGATCTCCTCCGGCAGCGGAGCCCCGATGGCCGCGGCATGGACGTCGTCATCGAGGCGGTCGGCCTGCCCGCGACGTCGGAAGCGGCCGTGCGCGCCGTGCGCAAGGGGGGAGTCGTCCAGCTCTTCGGTGGCTGCCCGACGGACACCAAGATCGGGATCGACTCGCAGCTCCTCCACTACCAGGAGCTGACTATCAAGTCCACGTTCCATCACACGCCGGAGAGCGTGCGGAAGGCCTTCCGCCTGATCGCGGACGGCCACATCGATCCGAACGCGTTCATCACCGCGGAGGCCTCGCTCGACGACCTGCCGAAGGTGCTCGGGCACATGGCCCGCGGCGGCGACGGCCTGAAGACGGCGATCCTTCCCTAGAAAGAAGAAGGGCGCACGTCCTGCGTGCGCCCTTCCGCCAAGACCGCCGTCCTTGCGACTGGCCTAGCGCCGCCCCTGCTTCTTCGCGGACCTGCCCTTGCGCGCGCGCCCGCCCGCCCGCTTCTTCCCGCCGCGTGCGGCGGCCTTGCGCGCCCGACCCTTGGCCTTCTTCGCGGTCTTCTTGCGCGCGGTCGTGCGCCCGGCCGTCTTCTTCTTCGCGACCTTCTTGCGGCCGGCGGCGCGCCGCGCGGTCTTCTTCTTGGCTGGCTTGCGGGCGCTCCGCGTCGCGCGGCGCTTGGGCGCCGCGGGAGCTCCCGTGCCGAGGCCCGTGTCGTCCGACGGCAGCGTCGGCGGCGATGGCGACGCGGGAGTCGTCCCGGAGTCCAGCGGCTCCGGAGACCCGGTTGGCCTGTGATCGTCCATGTCTCAACCTCCAGGAGCGGGAAAGAGTGAAATCGGCCGAGACTATGCTCCCGCACAGCGTGCGCGTCAAGCACACGCGTGCATGAAGTTGCGCGGAGCGGGCGGATCGTGTGGGAAGAGCCCGGGGCGAACCGCCGCCGGAGGGAGATCGGTTGGGAGGGAAGTCGAGGAGGGAAATCGGGGCATCGCGTCGGGGGCGACGCGGCGGCAGGGGGCGCCTCCAGCGGAGGATGCGCGCCCCCCTAACTTGAATTAATTGAGAGTGATGTCGGACGGAAGCTCGGCCAGGACCCCGCAGTCGTCGCAGAGCATGTAGCCTTCGCCAGAGCCACCGCGCTTGTGGAGCGGAACGGGATGCAGATCCTCAGCCATTACGTGACCGCCACGACCGATCGACAGGATCGAGCACCCGCAGAGCGGGCACCGCGCGTCCACGCCGACGACGTATGCGGCCATGATGAACCTCCCCGGGCCATCCCACTCCGATTTCGCCGGAGTGTGGCGCCCTCAACACATTGGACGCGGACTGGGAGGGAAAGGTTCAGTCGCGGGTGGTTCTCCTCACCCGTTTGACAGTTGTGCCACACCCTCTGACATTCCGTGGTGTGGCCGATCACGATGTGCGGCGGATCACCGAGGGTTGACACGGGCGCGCACCTTCTTCTAAACTGGATCCATCTGACGCTGACGCGGGGTAGAGCAGCCAGGTAGCTCGTTGGGCTCATAACCCAAAGGTCGGTGGTTCAAATCCACCCCCCGCTACCAACTTCCTCATAACAACTTACTGGCCCTCGGGAGACACCCTTCCGAGGGCTTTTTCTGCTTGCTACTCACGTGCACGCGGCGGACGTGCGGATAGGCGGGCAGGAGCCGCGCGACCAGGCCCTGGACGGACGGCCGAATCGAAGTGGGAACGGTGTCGGCGACGGTTACACCCGCGGTCATCGGAGGGCCAGCCTCCGGATCGGGTCCACCAGGGCCTCGGCCGCCAGGCGGTGCGCGATCTCGTTGGGGTGGTGGTCGACGGGATGGACCCAGAGAGACTCGGCCGCGTGCCCCTGGAGCGCCACGCGCAGATCCACGCGCGGGATGCCGGCTCCCGCGCAGAAACGGGCGATGGCTTCGTCGGCGGAGGCGAAGGGATAGGCATCGAGGTCCACCAGCAGCGGCCAGGACGCGACGAGGAAGCGGCCCCCCGCTCGCGCATCCGGCGATCCATGTCGCGCATGTCGTCCTGCGTCCGTGCCCAACCCTCCTGATTCGCCGGACCGTAGAGGTCCAGATACCAGCGCGTGGTCTCACGCCCGACGCGCCAGGCCTGCACGCGATCGCCCACGAAGTCGGCGAGGCGCGGCCGGAACGCAGACGGGTGGCCCGAAGCCGGGCCGGCGAGCAGCCGGCGCCGGTCGAGGATCCAATCGTCGACAGGCCCGCTCCGCGCTTCGAACTCCTTCGATCGCTCCGGATCGTTGAGGACCATCGCGTGCACGACGAGGTCCGGGTCGAAAGGCAGCACCTTCTCGAACATCTTGTGGAGGGACGGGAAGTCTGCGCCCCGCCGCGCACAGTTGAGGACCTCCCACCGCCGCTCGCCGGAGGCGTTCAGGAGTGCCTCGAGCCGCCGCGCTGTGGTGTCGCTCTCCTTGACGCCCTGGCCCTCGGTGAACGAGTCCCCAAGGAACACCACGCGGATGATCCCCGGCGCCTTGGGGGCGAGCTCGCGCTCCCGGAAGAAGAGGCTGTTGTATCGGAATTCGACGGCAAAGGGGTCGCGCGCGGCGACCTCGTCGACGCCGGCCACGCCCTGCCCGTCGTACGCACGGCGAACCTCGGGCCGGCGGAGATCGATATCGAAGTAGCCGCGCGGATTGCTGGGATAGCAGTCCAGGAACAGGCGCTCGCGAGGGCTGTAGAGCTCGCCCGGGGCTTGGGTCCGCGCGGGCGAGTAGCCGGCGAAGCGCAAGGCGGCCTCCGCGACGAGCGCGGCCGCGGCCAGCGACGCCGCCACCAGCGCCAACCGGCCGAGCCATTCGTGGGCACCAGGGAGCCGGGGCCGCCGCACCTCAGGCGCGCCCTGTCATTGGCATGTGCCTTGCTTTGACAATTGGTCGATCCGCGCCCTCCAACGCGGGTCGGTAGGAGCCGGTATGCCAAGCCGTCGCGCATTCCTCGGCACCACGGTTGCGGGGGTCGCGACGGTGGCGGTGCCCCGCAGCGTGCGCGCGGCCGCGCGCGACCGAAGGGTCGCTTCCCGTCGGCCCGTGATCCGTCCTCCGCGGCTCGAGCCGGGCGCGGGCGTCGGGCTCATCAATCCCTGCAGCGTTCCGCTCGAGGCGAACGAGATCAAGGCCGTCCGCGAGCGTGTGGAAGCGCTCGGCCTGCGGCTCGAGGAGGCCCCCGCCATTCGTGAGGTTCGCGAGAGCGCCGAAGACCGAGCCTCCGACATCAACGCGATGTTCGCGGACGACCGCGTCAAGGCCCTGTTGCCCGTGCGCGGCGGCTGGGGCTGCGCGCGGCTGCTGCCCCACCTCGATTACAAGCTCATCACGGCCCACCCCAAGATCCTGATGGGCTACAGCGACGTCGCCGCCCTCCTGCTCGGCGTCAACGCGCGCACCGGGCTCGTCACCTTCCACGGGCCGATGGGCAACTCGGCCTGGCTGCCCTACACGGTCGAGCACCTGCGGCGCATCCTCTTCGCCGGTGAAGCGGCCACCCTCTGCGCCACCGCCGACGGCGACCCGCAGGCGGAGACGCCGCTGCGCACGATCACACCCGGCACGGCGCGAGGGCGCCTCGTCGGCGGCAACCTGACCGTGATGGCGTCCATGGTGGGCTCGCCGTACCTCGGGGGAAGCGACGACGTGATCCTCTTCCTGGAAGAGGTCCGCGAGCCCATCTCCGAGGTGGACCGGATGCTCACGACGCTGGAGATGGCGGGCATACTCGGACGGGCGCGTGGATTCGTGTTCGGACAGTGCACGAGCTGCCCCGCGCCCGAGCTGGACGGTGACCTCACCCTCGACCGCGTGCTCGACGATCATGTGCGCGCGCTGGGCATACCCGCTTGGCGCGGGGCGCCCATCGGCCACGTGGAGCGGCAGCTCACCGTCCCCGTGGGTCTGCCCGTCGAGATGGATGCGACGCGCGGGACCATCCGCCTCCTCAAGCCTGCGGTCATCTAGCGGGCGAGGCGGGGGCGCGCGACGCGGGCGCCGGTTCGGGTTCGATGCGCGTGCGGAGGTCGGCGCCGTACCATACCGCCACGGGTGTGACCTTCAGGGCGTGGGTGGTAACCGCGAGGTCGACGCGGCGGTCCTGGATCGTCACGTCCTGGGTCACCGCGGCCGGGAAGTCCACCGGACGGAACAGTGAGCGCGGCAGCTTCACGTCGAAGCCCTCGTGCAGCCTTTCCCGGATCTTCGCCTGCAGCCGGTCCGGGTCCAGGGCCAGCCCGCATTTGGTGACGTCGTCCTGCTCCTGGATGGCGGCGTGCACCTCGGCCCACGACCGGTCCGTGAGGTCGACCTGGATGCGGAACTCGCGCGGCGGGAAGCGGGGCTCGAGGCGCAGCCTCTCCGGGCCCGCGGAGAGCTGGAAAGCGCCGGAGACGGGGTACTCCCGCGAGATGACCTCGCCGTCGAGGCGCCTGGTCACCTCGAAGTCGTGGCATATCAGGGAGGCCAGCGATCGGCTGTCCCATGAGAAATGGACGGTCGCCGCGCCGTGGCCTTCTTGAAGGACGACCGGAACCTCCACCGCCAGCGTGTTGTCGGGAGCGGCGGCCACGCTCGGCGGCCGCGCGCGCAGGAGGCCCCGTACCCGATGGACCGTGACGTCCAGGGTCCACGTGCCCGCGGTCACCTTGCCGAGGAACGTCCCCACCGTGAGCTCGTGCGTGTCGTGCACCTGCTTCTCCAGCGGCAGGTCCAGCGCGACGTGATCGAGGTAGCGGGCGGCCACCTCGCGGAGCACGTCCTCGACCAGGGCGGGCCGTATCCCGAGGATGACGTCGCCGCCCTGGGCCAGCGCTTCCGTCACGACCGGATCGGCCGCGGCGAGCTTCGCGAACTCCGCCCGCCGCCGCTCATGCGCGGCGCGCTGGCCTTCGAACAGCTCGGCGCCGGACCGCAGGCCGCAGGCGGCGGCGAGCACCAGGGCGGGCAGGATCGCGGCCACGACCCGCCGCCCGTTCACCGTCGTCATCGCGAAGGCCCGGAGGAGGGGCGGCCGCTTGCGGACACCGCACGGGCCGCCGGGGTGGCGGCCTCCGTGGAGATGGCCACGGACACCCAGAGCTTGCCTCGGAACGCCTTCACGTCGGTCACGGCCGCGCGGAGGGGGATGGTGGCGGCGTCGATGCGTACTTCGCCCGGTCCCACCGCGGGCAGGGTCACGCTGCGCTCGAGCCGCACCGGGATCTCGATGCCGGAAGCGAGCGCGCTGAAGGTGTCGAGCTTCTCACGGCCGAGCTGCTCGACCAGGTCCTCCACCACGGACGAGCGCACGCCGTAGACATTCACGCGGCGCGCGTCGAGCGCGATGATCTTCACGGCGCCGCGCAGCACTCCGGACTGGGGATCGAGCGCGACCACGTCGAGGCCACCGAACACGGTCACCTCGGCATGGACCGCCGTATCCGGTTGATCGGCAAAGCTGGCCTCGCCGTCCAGCCGCACGAGGCCGAAGCCGTCGTCGAAGTGCACGTCCGCCCGCGCGACCCGGATGCGATAGCGGTCGGCGATCACGCGCTCGAAGGGGAGCGTGGCCGCGATGACTTGCCGAACGAGGCCTTCGTCGACGGCGAGGAGCATCTTGTCGAAGGGCAGGAGCGATCCGCGGCGCGCCGCGGCCATCAGACCGGCCAGTCCCTCGCGCCTCCGTTCGAGCACGGCCTGCTCCGCGCCGGCCGCGGTCTGCCGGTGGCAGGCGGGAAGAAAGGCGAGCGTGAGGATGGCGAGGCGGGTGATGGCGCGTGACAAGGGAGCTATCCACACTAGCCGCCGTCTGCGCGCCCGGTCAAGCTCCAACGGCCGGGCCTCGGACGGAGGCGACTGGCGGTAGACTGTGAGCCAGGGCCTTCCGTTGAATTCACGACGGGCGTTCCTCGCATGACCATCGCCGTGGACATCCAGGCCTTCTCGCCCTGCGACAGCCTCTACGTGTCCCCGCATCACTACGACGCGCTCCTGGTCACCGTCTTCGGGGAGGGCGGCCGTGCCTGGCCTGAAGTCGGAGCGCTGGCCTCGGCGGACGTGCGCCGGCTCTCGCTCGGTCTTCCCGGCGCGCGCCAGCGCAGCGACTACTACTCTTCGTTCCAGGCGCTCGTCGAAGGACGCCGGGCCGACGACGACGGCTGGCTGGCCCAGCTCGCGCAGGCGCTGGGCGAGATCGGCCATCGGTCGAAGGCCTCGCAGGTGTACGTGCCCCTCGGCGTCGGAAGCCACATCGATCATCGCCTGGCGCACGAGGCCTCGCTGCTGAGCTTCCAGAGCGGCGAGGGACGGAACGTCTTCCTGTACGAGGAGCGGCCGGAAGCGTTCGTGCGCGGGGCCGTGCGCGTCCGCCTGGGCCAGGTCGGCGCGCGTCTGCCGCCGGCCGCCGCGCACGCCGCCGATCGGGCGCAGCTGGCTCCCTTCCTCTGGCGCTTCCACCTCGCGCCCTCGCTCCGTGGCGACCTGAGCGGCTGGCCCGAGCGTCTGCGCTCGACGGGTCTGGCCGCGCGGCAGTGGCGGCAGGGACGGGCCTGGCGTCCCCACAAGGGCTTCGGCCCGCGGCTGCAGCCGGTGGTCCATCCCACCGAGCCGGCCCTGCTCGAGAACGTGAGGCAGCTCCAGGCCGCGCTGGCTCCCACCAGGGTGGCCAAGCGCGTGGCCCGTCTCTCCGCGGCCTACGCGCGACGCCTGGATGGGAGCGAGCACGCCGAGCGCTTCTGGCTGCTCCTGCCGCCGCGCGAGGAAGGCGGCATCACGACCGTCGCCGACGTGGACGAGCCGCTCCCCGCGCGCGCGGGCTAGCCCGGCTCGGCCAGCCCCCTCAGCGCGTCCCAGCGATCGGGGTCCTGCAGCCAGAGCGTATTCAGGTACGTGCGGATCTCGTGCGGGTTGAAGCGCGCCTTCAAGGCCTCGAGGCCGGCGAGAAGCCGCGCGTCGTCGAGCGAGGTCGCGTCCGCTTCGTCCTTGAGGATGCCTTGCTCGTGCGGCAGGCCGATCGCGTCGAGGAACGTCGCCAGCATCTCGCGGCGGGCGCCGAGGTGAAGGGCGACCAGGAGGGCGGACGCCACCGGCTCCCCGGGGTCGAGCACCGAAGCCAGCGCACGTGCCTGCTCCTCCGGAGACATCGAGCGCGCCACCTGGGGCCGGAGGTGCCGGGCCTTGATGATCGCCCCGAGCGCGCCCGCGTAGACCTCCGGGGGAGGCTCCTCGAAGAAACGCGCGGCCGCCGCGATCTTCTCCTCTCGCTCGAGCCGCTTCCACAGGCGCACCGCCGTGTCCTCGAAACTCATTCCCGGCAGTATACGGCGGCATCGCCCTCGTCGGCCGCGTTGACAGCGGCGGCTCCGCCGTCAAAATGAACGAGCATGGCGGCCGCGTTCTTCGACGCCGACGGATGCCTCAGCACCCGTGGCTTCGCGCAGATCTCCGCCGCCCCACCCGGCCGCGCGCCCGCCGAGCTGGCCGCGCACCTGGCCGGCTGCGCGCGGTGCCAGCGCCGTTTGCTGGTGGCGGCGCTGCCGTCGGCGAGCTCGTCCCCGCGGCGCCCGCCGCCGCCGCTGTGGCGCACCGGAGTCGCGGTCGCCGTGTGCCTGCTGCTCGTGCTGATCGCGATGGTCCTGACGCAGGTCTTGAGAGCGCGGCCGCGCTGAGCCGGCTCTCGCCTCAGGGGATCCGCTTGCCGCCGTCGATCCGTCCCACTCCGCGCTCCGCGAGCATCCGGTTCATCTCGGGCACGCTCTTCTCGATCACGGCGTTGACGGCCGCCACCGCCGCGTCCACCTGCTTCTCCACGCGCGCGAGGGACTCCCGCTGCTGGGCGGTCGGAGCGGCCGTGATCCCGCTGACCGCGAGGTAGAGGCCGCGGGCGCGCGGCAGCAGCGGATCCGGTTCCTCGGCCAGGGGGGCCCCCGCGAACCCCAGCGGCTCCTGTCGATTGAGCTGGCGGGCCAGGCCGTCGACGGTGTCGGCCAGCGTCTTCAGCGCGGCCTTGACGTCGTCGGGCCCCGACTTCTGTGAATCCTGCACGTCCGCGAGCTGTTTCTTCAGCGCGGTCACGGACCGATTGGCGGCGTCGGCGCGGCTCCACAGTCTGGCCCCCTGCCGCGCCGCCTGCTCCCATTCCTTGCGCTCGGACGTGCCGATCTTGATGCGGGGGTCTTCCTCGACCACGATCGGCCTGGTCGCGGAGGCGCCGCCCACCGTGACCTTCGCGGTGTAGGTGCCCGGGCTGACCAGGGGCCCGCGCGGCGGCCCGAAGAAGGACTCGCCCTCACTCGCGGGCCGGGGCGCGGTCGGCGGCTCCAGCCGCAGGTCCCAGCTCGCCTGGTTGAGGCCCTTCTCCTTCGGCCCCTTGATCTCGCGGACGACGGCGCCGCTCGCGTCGGTGATCGCGATCTTCACGTCCTCCTTCTCTCCCGCCTTGGCCTTCAGGAAGTAGGTGATCGTCGCCCCCTCCGGGGGATTGGGTCCGGCCATGAACTTGTGCCCGGTGTTCCCCTTGTGCCCATAGAGCCGGTAGGCCGTCGCCGGCTCGACGTCGAAGACCCGCAGGTCGGTGTCGAGCGTCGCCGGGTCCGCCTGGGCCAGCGCGCCCAGGTCGTCGAGGATGTACACGCCGCGTCCGTGCGTCGCGAGGATGAGGTCGTTGTCGCGCGGATGGATCTGGACGTCGAAGATCGGCACCGTCGGCAGCTTGCCCCGCACGCGCGTCCAGCTCCCTCCCGCGTTCCAGCTCACGTAGAGGCCGAACTCGGTCCCCACGAAGAGCAGGCTCGGGCTGCGCGGGTGCTCGCGCACGACGTGGATCGCCTGTCCCCTGGGCAGGTTGCCCGCGAGCGCGCGCCAGGTCTGGCCGAAGTCGTCAGTGCGGAAGACGTACGGTGCGTAGTCGTCGGCCCGGTGGCCGTCGAAGGCCACGTAGGCGGCGCCCTCGCCGGACCGGCTCGGCTCCACGCGGCTCACGTAGGTGCCGGCGGGCACGCCCGCGGGCAGCTTCGCCCGCGCCCACGTCGCTCCGCCGTCGCGCGAGACCTGGACACTGCCGTCGTCGGTCCCGATCCAGACGACGCCGGCCTTGACCGGCGACTCCGCCATGGTCGTGATGGTGCCGAAGTGCACCACGCCGTCGTTGCGGGACAGCATGTCCCTGGCCGCCTTGCCGAAGATCGTCATCTTGTCGCGCTCGGCGTTGCCGGTGAGGTCCGGGCTGACGACGGCCCAGCTCTCGCCGCGGTCCCGGGAGGCGAAGAAGCGATTGCCGCCGTAGTACACGGTGTCCGAGTCGTAGCGCGAGACCACGATCGGAGAGTTCCAGTTGAACCGGTACCGTTCGCCCTCCGGCGGCTCGGGCCGGATGCTGCGCCGCTCGTTGGTGCGGCCGTCGAAGCGCGACACGCTCCCGTCCTGGCTCTCGGTGTAGACGACGTCGGGGTCGGCGGGGTCGATCACGTTGTAGAACCCGTCGCCCCCGCCCACCCGGGACCAGTCCTCGTTCGAGATGCCCTGCTGGTAGAGGGTGCGGCTGGGCCCGCACCAGCTCCCGTTGTCCTGCAGGCCGCCGCACACGTGGTACGGCCTCTGCATGTCGAACGAGATCTCGTAGAGCTGGGCGAGGGGCACGGTGTTGACGTACTCCCAGGTCCGCGCGCGGTCGTAGGTGATGTGCACGCCGCCGTCCGTTCCCGCCAGGAGGTGGCTGGGATCGGCGGGATCGATCCAGAGCGCGTGGTAGTCGCCGTGGATCTTCTGTCCGACGTCCTGGCGGAAGGTGCGACCGCCGTCCTCGGAAAGCAGCAGGGGCGCGCCCAGGACCCATACGCGCTGGTCGTTGCTCGGATCCACGCGGACCTGGCTGTAGTACGAGGGCCGCGGGTTGGTGTCGGACATCTTCTTCCAGGTGGCGCCCTTGTCCTCGGACCGGTAGATCCCGCCCTCCTTGGCGTGCTCGACGAGCGCGTACACGATGCGTGGATCGCGGCGATAGACGTCGATGCCGATGCGGCCGACGTCGCCTTCGGCCGGAAGCCCGTCCGTGAGCTTCGTCCAGGTCTCGCCGCCGTTGGTCGTCTTCCAGAGCGCGCTCCCCGGGCCGCCCCCGTTGTAGCCGAAGGGCGTGCGGCGCCGCTGATAGGACGCGGCGTACAGGGTCTGCGGGCTTTCCGGGTCCATGGCCACGTCCACGAAGCCGGTGTCCACGTCGATGAACTTTGTGTTGACCCACGTCTTGCCGCCGTCCGTCGTCCGGAAGAGCCCGCGCTCGTTGTTCGGTCCCCAGAGATGGCCGAGGGCGGCGACGTACACCACGTCCGGGCTCGTCGGGTGCACGACCACGCGTCCGATGTGGTGGGTGTCCGCGAGGCCGAGGGAGATCCAGGTCTTCCCGGCGTCCAGCGACTTGTAGACGCCGTTGCCCCACGACGACGACTGCCGATTGTTCGGCTCACCGGTACCGACGTAGACGATCGAGGGATCGGACGGCGCCACCGCCACGTCTCCGATCGACGAGACCTCCTGGTCGTCGAAGACGGGCTCGAGCGTGATGCCGTTGTTCACCGTCTTCCAGAGCCCCCCCGCGGCGGTGGCCACGTAGAAGGTGGAGGGCCGGCTCTCGACGACCGCGAAGTCGTCGATGCGGCCGCCCATGATGCCCGGCCCGATGCTCCGGAAGGCGAGACCGGCCAGCGCATCCGCGGAGGCGCTGGGCGCCGGCGCCGGCGTTTCCGGTGTCTTCGTGACGCGCGGGGGCGCCGCCGCCGTCGCGGAAGCGGCCGGCCAGAGGATCAAGAAGGACAGGAGGAGCCGCCGTGAGGGAGCGTTCATGGCGTCGGAAGCTATCCGCCGGGCGGCGCGGAAGTCAACTCAATGCGCGGGCAGGCCGGCCGCGCGCCGCAGCTCGTCGTGCGAAAGGATGCGGCCGGCCTTGATGACCTCGCGCGGGCTCTCGAGCACGGAGAGGTCGGCGGCCGGATCGCCATCGAGGAGGAGCAAGTCCGCGAGCTTGCCCGCGGCCAGCGTGCCCAGCTGCGTCTCCCGGCCCATCACCCGCGCTCCGCCCAGCGTCGCCGCGCTGAGGACCTGGGACGGGCTCATCCCCGCCTCCGCCATCAGCCGGAGCTCGCGATAGATCGAGGGGCCGTGCAGGGTCCCGATGTTCCCCGCGTCCGTCCCCGCCGCGATGAGGGCGCCGGCGGCGGCGAGCCGGCGCAGATTCTCGGAGCCCGTCTTGAGCATGGCGTCCGCGGTGGACCGTCCCGTGCCCTTGAACTCCGCGAAGCTCTTGATGTCCTCGAAGCTGCGCAGGGCGTCGGCATCGCCGAGGCGCGTCTCGGCCGCCGTCGGCACGAACTTCCCGGAAAGCACGAGGTCGTAACCCTTCACCACGAACAGCGTCGGGACGTAGAGCACGCCCTTGTCGCGGACGGCGGCCACGAACGCGTCGTCCACCGGCTGGTCGAAGACGGAGTGGACGAGGATGGCGGCGCCGGCGTCCACGGCTATGCGCGCTCCCGCGAGCTCGGTGGCGTGGACGGCGACGCGGAGACCGCCGCGGCGTGCCTCGTCCACGACCGCGTCGAGCAGGGCGCGGCCCGCCGCGGGATCGTCCCCCGGACGCTGGATGAACCAGACCTTGATGAAGTCGGGCTGCCGGGCGGCCTCGCGGACCACGAGCGCGCGGGCCTCCGCGGGGGACTCGACCTTCACGATCGGGGGATCGCCGAGGTCGAGCTGGGGCCGGGCTACCGTCGACACCAGGGGGCCCGCGACCGCGACGCGCGGGGCGAGCGCGGTGCGGGCGGCCCGGTCCCGCACCTCGAAGTTCCACATCGGACCCCCCGCGTCCACGACGGACGTCACGCCGCAGAGGAGGTAGCGCGCGAAAGTCGCGTCGAGCCGGCGCTTGACTCCGGCGATCTCCTCCTCGTACGAGCGATGTCCGCGGAGGTCGATCACGTCGGGGCGCGTGTAGGCGCCACCGGATTGGAAGAAATGCACGTGCGCGTCGACGAGGCCGGGCATCACCCAGCGGCCGCGTCCGTCGACGATGCGCAGGCCCTTCGCCAGCGGCACCTCCGCCCGCGATCCGACCGCCTTGACGCGTTCGCCTTCCACGACGACCACCGCGTCCGCCCGAGCCGGCCCGCCCGTGCCGTCGAGCACTGTGGCGCCGACGATGGCGAAACCGTTGGGCACGCGGGCGGGCGGCGCGACCGCGGCCGCGACGAGCGTGCCGAGGGCGAGGGCGCCGGCGACGACGGCCGCCGCCCGCTCAGGCGTGCGCATCGACGGGCACGACGCCGCCGGAGACGGGAGCGGACTCCGGCGAGAGAAGGAACACGATGACGCGCGCGATGGCGGCGGGCGGGGTCCAGCCGGAGCGATCGGCCTTGGGCATGCTCGTCCGGTTCTTGGGCGTGTCGATGGTGCCGGGCATCACGCAGTTGACGCGGACGCCGCGATCCTTGTTCTCGAGGGCGAGCACGCGCGTGAGCGCCACCACTCCGGCCTTGGAGACGGCGTAGGCGGCGGCGCCCGCCCCTCCCCCCTCCACTACCTTCGATCCCACGGTGACGATGGTGCCGTGCGACCTTCGCAGGTGGGGAAGCGCGGCACGGCAGATCGAGTAGGCGCTGTCCAGGTTCGCGTGCATCATGCGCGGCCACTCGTCGGCGGGCGCGTCCGGAAGGGGGCCGGCGCCCGCATAGGCGCCGGCGAGGGCGGCCACGCCGGAGATGTCGCCCAGCCGGCCGGCCGCCTCGTCGACGACCCGCGCGGTGGCGGCCACGTCGGCGAGGTCGACGGAGGCGCCCCAGAGACGCGCGCCCGCCGCCATCTCGTCGCGCAGGGCCAG
>QHVP01000195.1 GCA_003222295.1 Acidobacteriota bacterium
GCCCGTGCCATGGCGCCGATCGACGCGCAACCCGTGTGTGCTCCGCGTCATTGCCGGCGCTCTTCACGGTGGGTGACCTCGGGCGGCCGTCTCCTTGCGACGACAACCGCGTCCGTGGCGTTGGACAACCGGGATTGACGCCGGAGGTACACTCCCGCTCACCGCTCTGGAGGTACCCGTGAATCCTGCCCTCCGCCGGCTTTTCGTCGTGGCGACCGTCGTCACCCTCGCCGTCACCCTGCTGAGGCTGGCCGGTGAGCTGGCCCGCTGGTCGCCGGCCTTGTTCAACCGCGCCGCGGGTGGGCCGGGCGCCCTCGTGGGCATCGTCTGGCTGATTCCGGTCTTCGGCGTGCTGTTCGCGCTGCGCCTCGCCAAGGACGGCGAAGGGCCGCCGAGCCTCGGGAAGGCATTCGGATGGCCGGTCCTCGCATTCCTCGTGAACCTCGCGCTCGGTTTCGCATCGCTCATGCTCTTCCCGAAGTCGCCCCTCGCCCAGCTCGCCGTCTTCGGAGTGGCCTCCTGGATCGCGATCGTGCGGGCTCGCTCGGCGTGGCCCGCGCTCTGGCGCGTCCTGTTCGCATACGGCCTGGCCGCGCGCATTCCCGTGGTCGTGATCATGTTCCTGGCCATCTTCCTGGGCTGGGACTCGCATTACGCGAAGCCGCGGCCCGACTTCCCGCCCATGGGACCGTGGGGACTCTTCGGCTGGACGGCCGTCCTCCCCCAGATGTCGCTCTGGATCTTCCTGACCGTGGTGGGGGGGATCCTCTTCGGCGTGATGGCGGTGGGGCTGCGGCGCTTGGTGCGAGGAAGCGCCAAGGCGAGCCTGACCAGCGCGGCCTGACTATTCCGTCGCGGCCGCGCGGGCGGGCGGCAGTGCGGGCACGATATCGCGGATGAGCCTTCCCAGCAGCGCCGCCAGCTCCTCGTGCTTCTCGGGCGGCCAGTCGGAGAACAGCTCGGCCAACCGCTCGCGGCGGGCTGCAGCCAGGCGCCTGAAGACGTCGCAGCCCCCCGGAGTGAGCGGGCGCGTCCCGTCGCGGCCTTCGACCAGGCCGCGCACGTCCAGCTCGGCCAGCGCCTGCTGCATCCGCTCGGGCTCGACTCCGTAGCTGCGGCCGAGAGCGATCGGATCGAGCGACGGGTCCTCTTCCAGGCGCAGCAGGAGCCAGGCCGCGGCCGCGGTCAAGGACACGCCCGCCCGCGTCACGATCCCCTCGATGTGTGCACGGCGCACGTCCCGATCCGCCAGCGAGGCCAGGCCGCGCAGGAGTGGCTGGAGGGGATCTGGATCGCTGGGCATCGGGAACGTCTCGCCCACCTCGGTGCCGACCTCGGCCGCGGTGGCCGCCACCGTCGCCCGCAGCGGCCGCTCGGGCAGGAGCAGGGCGAGCACGAAGCCGGCGGCGCCGACTGCGAACGCGACCAGGAAGACGGTGTCGATCGAGGAGGTGAACGCGGCCGCATAGGCCGCGCGCTGCGCCATGGGCAGGGCGGCGATCGCATCCGGCGTGAGTCCGCCCCCGAGGAGGGCGCCGCTGGACGCGCCCGCGGGCAGCCGCCGCGCGAGCTGATCGGCCAGGCGCGCCGCGAAGATCGCACCGAGGGTGGCGGTACCCAGTGAGCCGCCGATGAACCGGAACAGGGTCACCCCGGAGGTGGCCACACCGAGGTCGGAATAGTCCACCGCGTTCTGCACCGCGATGACGAGGACCTGCATGACCATGCCGAGACCGAGCCCCAGCACGAGCATCATGCCCATCACGCTGCCGGCACTCGCGCCGGGGCTCAGCCGGGACAGGAGGAAGAGTCCCACCGCCATCACGGCCGTTCCCACCACCGGGAAGACCTTGTACCGGCCCTTGCGGCTGATGAGCTGCCCGGAGACGATCGACGTGGCCAGCATCCCGCCCATCATCGGCAGCATCAGCAGACCGGACGAAGTGGGGCTGGCGCCGCTCACCACCTGCAGGAACACGGGCAGGTACGTCACCGACCCGAACAGCGCGAAGCCCACCACCAGCCCCAGCGCGGAGGCCGCGGCGAAGGCGCGGTTGCGGAACAGCCGCATGGGCAGGACCGGCTCCGCCGCCCGCCGCTCCACGAGGCAGAACCCGAACACCGTGATCACCCCCAGCGCGCCCAGGCCGATCACGATCGGAGAGCCCCACGGCAGTGCGGCGCCGCCGAGGTCGGTGGCGAGGATGATCGCGCTCAGGGCGACGGCGAGGAGGGCAGCGCCCGCGAGGTCGAGGCGATGGCGGACGCGGTCCGGCCGCGGCGGCAGCGTGGCGCCGATGACCACCAGGGCGAGGATGCCGAGGGGCAGGTTGATGTAGAAGATCCAGCGCCAGGTCCAGTGCGTCGTGAGGTATCCGCCCAGCAGCGGCCCCGCGACGCTGGAGATTCCGAACACGGCGCCGAAGATGCCCTGGTAGCGCCCGCGCTCGCGCGGGGCCACGATGTCGCCGACCACGGCCTGGGTCGTGACCATGAGGCCGCCGCCGCCCAGCCCCTGGAGCCCGCGGAACAGGATGAGCTGGGCCATGCTTCGGCTCAGGCCGCAGAGGGCGGACCCGATCAGGAACAGCACGATCCCCGTCTGGAGGACGATCTTGCGGCCGTAGAGGTCGCCGAGCTTGCCGTACAGCGGCGTGACGATCGT
>QHVP01000196.1 GCA_003222295.1 Acidobacteriota bacterium
ATCATGGGCGTGCTGGTCTGCTTCTACTTCGGGTACTTCCTGTACGTCCTCTTCCCGGCGGCGCCGCCGCGGCTCGTGCTGCCCTACGAATTCAAGCGCAACCTGCAGGGCTACCCGTCCCTGATGTCGAACCTCTCCGCGAGCGCGTTCTCCCTCCTGCCCGTGGACAGCCGCGCCGCCTTCCCGTCGCTCCACGCGGCGGTCTCGCTGGTGGCGATGATCTACGCCTGGCGGTTCCTGCGCCCGTGGTTCTGGATCCTGCTGCCGTTCTGCCTCGGGCTGTGGCTCTCGACCATCTACCTGCGGCATCACTTCGTGGTGGACCTCCTCGCGGGATGGGCGCTGGCGCCCCTGGCCGTCTGGGTGGCCCCGCGGCTGGACGCCTGGTGGTCGGCGCGTCAGGCCGCCCTCGGCTACGCGCCCGCGCGCGGCGCCCCCGTCGCCGGTCGCGCGGCCGCCCTCACCGCCTGAGGTACATTTGCAGGAGGACGCCGTGCGCACCGTGATCTCGTCGATCGAATCAGAGTACCGCCGCTACCATCGGCTCGGCGAGGAGTCCGTCCGCCAGCTCGACGCCGAGGCCCTCGTCCTGCGGCCTCCCGGCGACGGGAACTCGGTGGCCGCCCTCGTCTGGCACATCGCGGGCAACCTCCGGTCGCGCTTCACCGACTTCCTCACCACGGACGGCGAGAAGCCGTGGCGCGACCGTGAGTCCGAGTTCGCGGCGCGCGCGGTCTCGCCGGCCGAGGTGCGCGCGAAGTGGGAGGACGGGTGGGGGGTCCTCTTCCGGACGCTGGGCACGCTGTCGGACGCGGACCTGGCCCGGACGGTGGTCATCCGCGGCCAGTCCGTGTCCGTCCTCGAAGCGCTGCACCGCTCGATGGCGCACGCGAGCTATCACGTCGGGCAGATCGTCTTCCTCGCGCGATCGCTGCGCGGCGACCGCTGGGAGTGGCTGAGCATCCCGCCCGGCAAGTCGGACGAGTACAACCGCAACCCCAGGGAGAAGGTCTAGAAGACACCAGCCACCGTCCACCGTCCGGTGTCCTCTGGATAATTGTTGTGGCTCGCGTCGACGATGCGGGCGGCGCCGTCCGTGACCGCCCCCTCCACGCCGCACTGGCGGGCCGCGCGCACGAGGTCCGGCGAAGCGGCCCGGCGGTCGATGACGAAGAACATCGGCTCCTGGCTCAGGCCCGCCCGATAGGCGACGCTCAGCGAGAGGCGCGCGCGCCCCGGGGCCGGACCGACCAGCACGTATTCGCCATAGGCCCGGTCCTGGCGGGGCAGCTCCGCGCGGTGGCAGAGCCGCCAGCCGCCGCCGGAGGCCTCGAAGCTCTCGCGTGCGCCCAGGGGGAACCGCAGAAGGGGCGCGCCCGCGATGCGCATCTCCGCCTCCCCGCGCGTGCCGGAGTAGGCGGCGAACACGAAGGCCGTCGGCCCGGCGGCGGCGGCGGGCGCGCTCTCCCACTCGATCCGGCCTTCGTTGGTCCCCGGCACCACGACGCGGATGCGGTGCACGGCCGCGATCGCCTTGTCTTCACCCGAGCGCCGCACCACCGCGCTCTCCGAATCGAGGCTCCGGAGGGGCTCGGACACGGGGAGGCGATAGTCGCCGTCGTATTCGATCTTGAGCGCGACGTAGTGGGGCCAATCGCCGAACGACGGGCCCTCGTACTGCCGGTCCTGGCCCGTGAAGCGATCGCCGCGCAGGACGGCCTGCGTTCCCGCCGGCACGCTCAGGCGGATGCGCAGGGGCTCTCCCGCGTTCGTCGGCAACGCCGCGGGATCGAGGCGCAGCGCCCACCACTGCGGGTAGCCGCGGCGGTCGCGGCCACCCGTGGCCGTCGACTCACGCAGCCGCGGCATCGTGGGAAGGAGCGCGCTGCCAGGCCATCGGCGGGAACCGATGGTGACCGACGCCTCCTGCAGGTCACCGCGAGGCACGGTGAGGTCGAAAAGGACGAACGCCTCCGGGGCGGACCTCAGGCGGCCCAGCGCTTCCGGGGAGAGCCGGATGACCTGCTCCACGCCGGCGACATCGCCCCCGAGGCGCGTGGAGGTCTCGTGCCACCGGCGGTCGCGCACGGCGTGCGCCACCACGAGGATGGCGATCGACGCCCCCGCCGCGGCGGCCACACGGCGCGCGCGCGCGCCCTTGATCGCGATCACGACGAAAGGAAGGGCCAGCACGAGCAGGATCCCGAGCACGCGTCCGACGCGGGCCGCTTCCGGCAACGCGCCGCGTACGAGGACGGCGAGGACGAGGATGGCGATCGCGGGCGCGGCGACGGTGAGGAGCACGCGCCGTGCGCGCGGCGCACGCCAGGGCGCGTCGGCCGCCGCCCGCACCCCGAACACGCCCGCGGACGCGATCAGCAGCGGCATCGCGGGTACGTTGTAGCGGGGCCAGGGAAAGACGAGTCCGTGCAGGACGGCGAGGGCGATCGGGATCAGGAACACGCCGGCCAGGGCCGGCTGCTCGGCCACGAGCAGCGCCGCGCCGGCCAGGCCCAGGACGACGATCGCGCGCTGCACGAAGACCTGCAAGGAGTACGGGTAGGGGTAGTCCCACTTGTAGTCGTTCGCGGGGCGGTCGTAGAGGCGGTATGCGTTGTCCAGGACGAGGAGCAGCGACGTGAGGGGACGCGCGGCCACGTAGCGCAGGGTGAAGGCCAGCTGCTTCCCGCGCGAGCGGAGGAGATCGGGATCGCCCGCGCGCGCCTGCGCTTCCATCGCCTTGTAGAACGGGTCCTGCTTGAACCGGTAGGGGCCGGTCCAGCCGTCCGTCTCGAGCTGCTGCCAGAAGCCGAACGGATACGTGGGCCGGAAGGTGACTTGTCCCATCCGGACCACGTCGTCCCGCCCGCCCACCGCCCAGCGGATGCCCGCCCAAAGGGCGAGCGCGGGCGAAAGGCCGATCAGGAAGGCGGCCACCAGCGCGCGTCCCTCGCGCGTCCGGCCCCAGCCGCGCACGGTCGCGAGAAGGGAGAGCGCGATCACGGCCACGACGTACTCCAGCACCTGCGCACGCAGGAGGAGGGCCAGGCCCAGGAGCCTGATCGCGCGCTGCACGAAGACCTGCAAGGAGTACGGGTAGGGGTAGTCCCACTTGTAGTCGTTCGCGGGGCGGTCGTAGAGGCGGTATGCGTTGTCCAGGACGAGGAGCAGCGACGCGAGGGGACGCGCGGCCACGTAGCGCAGGGTGAAGGCCAGCTGCTTCCCGCGCGAGCGGAGGAGATCGGGATCGCCCGCGCGCGCCTGCGCTTCCATCGCCTTGTAGAACGGGTCCTGCTTGAACCGGTAGGGGCCGGTCCAGCCGTCCGTCTCGAGCTGCTGCCAGAAGCCGAACGGATACGTGGGCCGGAAGGTGACTTGTCCCATCCGGACCACGTCGTCCCGCCCGCCCACCGCCCAGCGGATGCCCGCCCAAAGGGCGAGCGCGGGCGAAAGGCCGATCAGGAAGGCGGCCACCAGCGCGCGTCCCTCGCGCGTCCGGCCCCAGCCGCGCACGGTCGCGAGAAGGGAGAGCGCGATCACGGCCACGACGTACTCCAGCACCTGCGCACGCAGGAGGAGGGCCAGGCCCAGGAGCCCGCCCGCCTCGGCCAGGCGGCGTCGCGACCGGAGGGAAACCCCTCCCGCGTAGGCGGCGCCGGCCCACACCAGCAGGGCGGCCGTCAGCGGATCGGGATAGAGCCGGCCGGTCTGGACGGAGAAGGTGGCGTAGCCCACGGCCAGGGCCAGGGCCACCAGGCCGCCGGCTCGCGAGCCGGACAGCCGTCGCGCGAGGACGAACACGCCGAGCATGGCCGCCGTGTTCGCGAGGGCCATGACGTCGCGGAGCAGCGCGGTGTCGCCGGGCCGCAGCGCGTCGAGCACGCCGAACAGGGTTCCCACGCCGGCGAGGTAGAAGAGGCCGCGCACGGACGCGAAGACCACGGCGAGAGGCTCGCCCGCGCGCAGCCTCGAGACCGCCTCCTGGAAGCGGAGCCCGACGTTGTAGTACCCGGCGGGATCGCCGAAGAGGGGCGGCTGCGGATAGTGGCGGAAGAAGTAGAGCTGGAGAAAGAGCCCGAGGCCGAGAAGGGAAGCGACGGCCAGGAAGGGCGCCGCCCGCCGTGCCGCCGCCAGGGAACGGAAAGGGGGCGCGGCGTCCGCGCCCCCTTCTTCGTCCCGCGAGGCCGCGTCCTGCGTCGCGGCTACTTGCCCGCGGCGCGGATGTCCGTCGTCCAGCTCTGGTCGCCCCAGCTCAGCGTGATCCCGGAGACGCCGCCCATCGCCGGCGTGAGCGCGATGAGGAACCGATCGGCCGCTCCCTCGACCGCCGCCCCCGACTTGAGCGGAATGGCCGCGACTTCCTTGTCCTTGATGGAGGGGTAGTCCTCGATGTGCGGCCAGAGCGCGTCGGCCACGGACGCGGGGGCGGCCGCGTAGATCGACTTCAGGGGCACGCCAAGGTCACGGTTGACCAGGAGCTCGTACGAGCCCGACGCGGGCGCGTAGAGGTACAAGGTGTACTTGCCGGCGGGCACTCGCTTGCCCCCGATGAGGATGTCGCTCTCCGTGGTCAGCGTGGTCGCCTGATCGACGCCGGCGCGCCACACCCGGTTGGCCGGGAGCTGCGCGAGCAGGTCCTTGACCGTGCGGCCGTGCAGCGACGGCCGTCCATACTCGACCGCGACCTTCTTGCCGTTCAACTGGGCCGTCACCGTCTCCCGCGGCGCCCGGTCCGACTGGGCGTAGGCCGAAGCGGCCACGGCGAGAACGGCAATGGGAATGAGTCGTCGTACGCGCATGCTCACAGCTCCTTGTGGTTGTCGCCACCGGCCTTCTAGCCCTCCAGCGCCTTCTCGAGGAGAGCCTTCACCAGTTGCGGGTTGGCCTTGCCCCCGGTCTTCCGCATCACCTGCCCGACGAACCAGCCGAGAGTGCTGGTCTTGCCGTTTCGATACGTGGCCACCTGTTCCGGGCTGGCCGCGATGACTTCCGCGACGGCCGATGCGATCGCGCTTTCATCCGAGACCTGGGCGAGGCCCTCGCGCTCGACGATCGTGCGCGCGTCCTCCCCGCCCGTCCACATCCTCTCGAATACCACTTTCGCGGACGTTCCGGTGATGGCGCCGCCGTCCACGAGCTGGATCAGCTCGGCCAGCCGGGCCGGCGGCACCGGAGAGGCGGACAGCGGTCGGTCGTCGTCCTTGACCTTGCGTAGGACCTCGGTCATCACCCAGTTGGATGCCGCCTTCGCGTTCCCGCTCTCTCTCGCGACCGCCTCGAAGTAGTCCGACACCTCCGGCGCGAGGGTCAGCACGCCCGCGTCGTACTCCGGGACCTTGTACGCGGCCACGAAGCGCTTGCGCTTGTCCGCGGGCAGCTCGGGCAAAGAGGTGCGCACCTCCCGCAGCCACTCGTCGTCGACGACGAGCGGGGGCAGGTCCGGTTCCGGGAAGTACCGATAGTCGTGCGCGTCTTCCTTGGAGCGCATGGAGAAGGTCTCGCCGCGGTCGGCGTTCCAGAGCCGCGTCTCCTGCGCGACCCGCCCCCCCGCGGAGACGAGCGCGGATTGCCGCGCGATCTCGTGGTCGATCGCGCGGGCCACGTTGCGGAAGGAGTTCAGGTTCTTGATCTCCGCCCGCGTGCCCAGGGCCTCCGCGCCCCGCGGGCGCACGGAGACGTTGGCGTCGCAGCGGAGCGAGCCCTCTTCCATGTTGCAGTCGGACACGCCCCCGTAGAGCAGCACGGCCTTGAGGGCGGTGAGGTAATCGTGCGCCTCTTCCGCGCTGTGGAGGTCGGGCGCGGACACGATCTCGATCAGGGGCACCCCGCTGCGGTTGAAGTCGATACTGCTCTTCTCGGCCGACCACGGCAGGCCCTCGTGCAGGAGCTTGCCCGCGTCCTCTTCCATGTGGATGCGGTGGATGCGCACGCGCCGGAAGGCGCCCGCCCCCGCCGGGATCTCGAGGTGCCCGTTCGTGGCCAGCGGCCGCTCGTATTGCGAGACCTGGTAACCCTTGGGAAGGTCGGGATAGAAGTAGTTCTTGCGCGCGAAGATCGAGGTCTCGTGGACGGTGCACTGGGTGGCCAGGGAGGCGCGCAGGGCCAGGCTCACTGCCTGCCGCGTCAGCACGGGCAGCGCTCCCGGCAGGCCGAGGCACACCGGGCAGACGTTCGTATTCGGGGCGTCGCCGAAGCGGTTACGGCAGGAGCAGAAGATCTTGGTCGCGGTGCGGAGCTGGGCGTGCACCTCCAGACCGATGACCGCCTCGTACCGTGTGGACACGTCACCGGGCGCCTTGGTCGCCGTGGCCATGGACTGGCGATGTTAACCTGGAATCATGACTGCGCATCCTTCCGGGCCGCCCAGAGGCGGGCGGCCCGGCGACTTCGAATCCCTCCAGGCCTCCGTCCTCTTCTGCAACCGCTGCCGCGCCCCCCAGCCCGTGCGCGAGCGCCTGCTCCTCGTCTTGCCGGACGGCGAGCTCAACGAGTACCTGTGCGCCGCCTGTGGGGCGTCCGTCGGCTCGCGCAAGGTCACGGCGCCGCCCCCTCTCCTCGTCCGCTAGGGGCTTCCCGCTGATGCTGCTCCTGGCGTCCCTCCTCGCCGCCGGCACCGCCGTTTTCGGTATCGTCTTCGCGGACGCCAACGCGGACGGCCGGCGCGAGCCCGGCGAGGCGGGAATCGCAGGCGTGGTCGTCACCGACGGGACGACCGTGGTCATCACGGACGCGGCGGGGGAGTACCGTCTGGCCGACGTCACCGCCTCCCACGTCTTCGTCGTCACGCCCGGCGACCGTCGGGCGGTCGGGAGCTGGTACCGGGCGACGGCGGCGCGCGTCGACTTTCCCCTCGCGCCCGCGCCGCTCCCCACGCGTTGGCGCTTCGCGCACCTTTCCGATCCCCACGTGGAGCCGGCCACGGCGGCGCGCCTTCGCGCGGCCCTGGAGGGCGCGGCCGGCCGTGCCGCGGACTTCGCCCTCGTCAGCGGGGACCTGGTCTTCGACGCCCTGCGCGCCGACGCCGCCACCGCTCGCACCCGCTACGCGGCCTACGACGCCGTGGCCGCGGCCTCGCCCGTGCCCATCCGGGCCGTCATCGGCAACCACGACGTGTTCGGCATCGACCGCCGCTGGAGCCACGCGACCGTCGGCGAGCCCGGCTACGGCAAGGGCCTCTACGAGGAGAGGGAGGGGCCTCGCTACTCCGCGTTCAACCGCGGCCAGGCCCACTTCCTCGTGCTCGACACCGTCGGCGTGGACGACACGCGCTACTACGGCCTGCTCGACGAGGCGCAGCTCGAATGGATCCGCCGCGAGCTGCGGTACGTGCCCGCGGGCCTGACGGTGGTGACGGTCGGGCACATCCCGCTGCGCTCGGGGGCGCTGGCCCTGGGCTACGCGGCCGAAGGGGTGGCCCGCTCGCTGCTCAGCGTGGATGGCCGCACGTCCTATCCGCACGTCGTGCGCAACGCCAGCGCGCTGGTCGACATCCTGAAGCCGTACGGTTGGACCCTTGCCCTCCAGGGGCACACGCACGTGGCCGAGAAGCTGCCCCCCGACGGCGGCACGCGCACCCGGTACCACACCGCGCCCGCGGTGACCCGCCTTCCACAGGCCAACCCCCCGTCCGGATTCTTCGTGTACGAAGTCGAGGGCGGCGAGGTGAACGACGGCGAGCTGGTGAGGCTCGAGTAGCGCGCCTCAAGGAGCGGGCGAATAGCTCATGAGCCCGTTCCCGAACGACCAGTTCTCGCGCGGCACCTCGATGAGGTTGATCATGACGTCCTCGTGCCGGAGGCCGGGCCGCTGCCCGACCTTCTCCGCGATGCGCGCATACAGCGCCAGCTTCACGTCGACGGTGCGGCCGGCGTTGAGCACGATCTGCACGAAGACCAGCTCCTTCGAGCGCGCGATCCCGAGATAGGACGGGTCGAAGCGGAAGTCCTCGGGCGGAAGCTCGTGGATCGCGCAGAAGAAGTCGTTCGCGGGCACGCCCGCGGTCTCGACGAGGGCCTGCTGCACGGACTCGGCCATGGCGCGGCGGTCCTCGAGGGAGCGGCCGTGGGCGAGGGTGATGCGGACAAAGGGCATGAAGACCTCCCAGCCCCTGTAAAATACCCCGCCGCGCGCCCGGGAGGACAAACATGCTGGCGAAGGACGACCTGTCTCGGCTCCTGCGCTACACCGTGTGGGCCAACCACCGCATCATGCGCTCCGCCGCCACCCTCGCCGCCGCCGACTTCAAGCGCGACCTGGGCGGCAGCCACGGCGGCGTCCGCGGCACCCTGGCCCACATCATGTGGTCGGAGCTGGTCTGGCTCGAGCGCTGGAAGGGCCTGCCCAACCCGCCGCGCATCGACGAGTCGGAGTTCGCCGACATCGTCGCCCTGCGCGACCGCTGGACGGTGATCGAGGAGCACCGGCTGGCCTGGTTCACGGGCCTCGGTGAAGACGGTCCCGCCTCCACCATCCGCTACAAGACGACGGAGGGCGTCCCTTTCGAGAACCCCCTCTGGCAGCTCGTCCAGCACCAGGCGAACCATTCGACGTACCACCGCGGCCAGCTCACGATCTTCCTGCGCCAGCTCGGGGCGCGGCTGGTGGCCACGGACATGCTGATCTGGGACCGCGAAGAGCAGGCGCGCGCGATCCGCTAGGAGCGTGCCGAAGAGACGGTGGCGGCACGCTCCTGATGAGCGTCTGGTCTATCAGGAGCCCGTCCCAACGTGCTCATTACGGGCTCCTGTTGAGGGTCAGCCGGCCGAGGGCGGCCGGGCGCACCTCGCGCGGACCCTGGCCGCGGACGCGGTGGTAGATGGGCGCGCGCTCGAACTGAAGCTCCACGACGTTGGTGCCCCGGCGCATGGCTTCGGGGGGGACGTCGAAGCGGTACTCGGACCAGGCGGGCACCATCGGCCTCCGGCCCACGGACACGCCGTTCCATAAGACCTCCATCGACTGCGGGTCCGGCGTCTCCAACGCGCGCGCGCGGAGCCGCAGCACGACGCCGCCGGGCGCATCGATGGGCAGGGCCAGGCGCGCGTTGCGGTCGGTCACCCAGCGGGCGGCCTCGCCGTCTTCGACGGTCGGCTCCGAGAGGTGGCGCGCGGGCTCGGGAAGCCGCAAGAGCGCGGCCGCGCCGGCCAGGTCCACGTGGGTGGCGTCGCCGTCCAGCAGCGGCTCCCCCGTGTAGGCGGCGAGCAGACGCACGGCCGCTCCCGGCGCGAACGGCTCGAGGGTGCGATAGCTGCCGGCGGCCAGATCGTCGGCGACCCGTGCCAGCGCGGACCGTACCGGCACCGCGACCCCGGGAAGAGGCCGAAGCCCGTCCACGGCGAGGTCGTAGCGCAGGGCCAGGAAGGCGATGAGGATCATCGGCACCGCCGCTCGCGCCAGCGGCGCGAGGAGCACCGCGAGGCCGGGAGCGAGCAGCGGAACCACGCCGGTGTAGCGACGCACGTGGTACCAGTCGAAGACGCTCGCATTCACGTACCACATGGCCAGGAGAACGGGCGCCGCGCCGAGGACGTACCGGGGGTCGCGCCGGAGGAGCAGCACCAGGCCGGCCACCGCCGCCAGCATCAGGGGATGGGTGACGAAAAGGCCGCCACGCGCATCGACCAGCGCGTCGAGCAGGCGTGGATGGGACAGGCTCATGAAGGCGGCGCCGTGCAGCCGCTCGTGCGGCACCAGGAACGGGCGCCCGAACATGGCCTGCCAGGCCAGGACCTGGGGCAGCGCGGTCACCGCGAACGCGCCCCCGAAAGCGGCGATCGCGCGCGCCATCGCGCGGCGATCCGCGGGCCTCTTCACGCGGAGGGCGAGCTCCAGGCCGGGCAGGATCAGCAGCAGCCCGTCCTGCGAGCGGGCCAGGAAGGCGAGGCCCACGGCCACCCCGCACGCGGCGGCGGCGCGCACCACGCGCGCCGGCTCGCTCGCCTCGCGCAGCCGCAGGTACGTCCAGAGGGTGAGCGCGGCCGCCGCGAACTCGATGCCATGGGCCATGGCCGGCATGACCGAGAGGTAGAACCGCAGCGGCGACCCGACCCAGCACAGCACCGTCGTCCAGAGCGCGGCCGCCGGGGAGGCGAAGCGGCGCAGGGCGGCCATGAGCACGAACAGTCCCGCCGCCCCATAGACGAACGTGGCGAGGGATACGGTCGCGGCGTAGATCGCCTCCGTCCCGTTCGGGGCGGGCAGGCCAAAGGGACGCGCGGCCTCGCGGCCGAGGTGCACGAGGAGCACGAACGGGCTCCACAGGAGCGGCGCCCCGATGGGCTGCGCGTTCTCGCCTTCATGCCCGGCCCAGCCCAGGAGCTCGTAGTCGTTGGCCAGGCGGAGGTCCGCATCGAACAGCATCGAACGGAGGGACGAGTAGTAATGCACGGGATCGCCGATCTCGATCCGGCGGGTATGGTCGACGTAGGTGGGGACGAGGAGCGCGGCCAGGACCAGCACGGGCCAGTGCTCGCGCAGCCCACCGTCGCGCGCGCGGAGCGCGCCCGCGAGGACCGCCACCGCGAGGAGGCCCGCCGACCACTGCCAGGGCCGCAGGCCGGGCCCGGCATAGGGCCGCGCGAGGTCGAGGGCGACGAGCAGGACGAGGCTGGCCGCCGCCACCGCGGCCCACCCCGCCCGCGGCGCCCTAAGGCCTCGGAGCGGGAGGGGCGGCGTCATTCCGATAGACGGTGCCGCCGCGCATCACGAACACCACCTTCTCCGTCGCCTTGATGTCGGCGAGCGCGTCGCCGGCCACCGCGATCACGTCGGCGTCCTTCCCGGCTTCGAGGGTGCCGATCGCCTTGTCCAGGCCGAGGAGGACCGCCGCGGAGGAACAGGTACGCAAGGCGGCGGCCGGCGTCATTCCGTGCGCGACGAGGAGCGAGAACTCTTCCGCGTTGCGGCCGTGCGGGCTGACCGCGGAGTCGGTGCCGAACGCGACCTTCACTCCCATGGCCAGGGCGCGGCGGAACATCGCGGACCGTGCGGCCACCGCTGCCCGCGCCTTGGCCGCGATCTCGGGCGGATAGTGCCGCTCGGCCGCCTTGCCCGCCACGTACTCGCCCGCGAGCAGCGTGGGCACGAGATAGGTCCCGCGCTCCTTCATGAGCCGCAGCGCCTCCTCGTCCAGGAACGAGCCGTGCTCGATGGAGTCGATGCCGGCGCGGAGGGCGACCTTCGCGCCCTCCGCCCCGTGCGCGTGCGCGGCCGTCTTCTTCCGCAGGCGATGCGCCTCGTCCACGATCGCGTTCATCTCGTCCTGAGTGATCTGCGGCGTGTCCACCTCGTCCGCGAGCGAGAGCACGCCGCCGGTCGCGCACACCTTGATGACGTCCGCGCCGTACTTCACCTGGAAGCGGACGGAGTCCCGGAAGGCGTCGGGCCCGGCCGCGATGCCGTCCGCGATGCCGGGCTCGGGCCCGAAGAGCTGGTAGGGATAGCCGCTGTTGTCGCAATGCCCGCCCCGCGCGCCCAGGGCGTGCACGGCCACGAGCATCCGCGGGCCGGGGACGGTGCCCGCGCGGATCGCGTTGCGCAGCGCGACGTCCACGTAGTCGCTGCTCCCCACGTCACGAATGGTGGTGAAGCCGGCCATGAGCGTCCGGCGCGCGAACTCCGTGGCCCGGATCGCGGACTCGGGCACGCTGCGGCGCAGTCCCGACACGGTGTCCGAGAGCCAGTTGTCGGAGGACTCGCCGGTGACATGGGTGTGCGCGTCGATGAAGCCGGGCAGCAGGGTGGCGTCGCCGAGGTCGATCACGCGGGCCCCGGCGGGGACCACGAGTCCGCTCCCCACCGCCTTGATCGCGCCGCCTTCGACCACCACCATGCCGTCTCGCAGGGCCGCGTCGCCGCGTCCGTCGAAGAGGTGCGCGGCCTTGAGGACGACCACGCCCGCGGGCGCATCCCCCGCCGCCGCCGCGGCCGAGCCCAGGGCGAGCGCGGTGACCACGATCGCGCGGACGACCGGGGGCATGACACGGAACGGGACCACAACCATCGCGCCTCCTTGGCGGTGTCATCCTACAATGACCCGCGGTGCCCACCTTCGGCGCTCCTCGCTCGTGACGCGCGACGGCGCGCTGGTCTTCACGGGTCGCGTGGTCCGCACCTTCAGTCTCGGCGCCCTCTCGCTGGCCTTGCCCCTCCTCCTGAAGCACCGCGGGCTCTCCGCCGCCGCCCTGGGCGGCGTGCTGACCGCGACGCTGGTGGAGGATGCCCTCCTCACCGCCGCCGTCACCGCCATGGCGCCGCGCTGGGGCCGCCGGCGGCTGCTGATCCTCTCCGCGATCCCGATGGTGGCCGGCGGAGTCGCGCTGGCGCGGGCGCGGGACACGACCTGGCTGCTGGCCGCGGTCGTGCTGGCCGTGGTGAGCTCGAACGGGCAGGATGCCGGACCATTCTCGCCGCTGGAGGTGGCGATCCTGCCCGACGCGGTGGCGGCGCGCCGCCAGACGCGCGCCTTCGCGTGGCTCAACGTCGCGGGATTCCTGCCCGCCGCCCTCGGCGCGCTCGCCGCCGGCTGTGGGCCTACGCGGTCGGCGGGGCCGTGCTCGCCCTCGTGTACGGCGCCTTGAGCCGCGGCGCGCCGCGGCCACCAGCGGGCTGGTTGGCTGCCGAGAAGCCGGCCTCGAGGGCCGCCGCTGCACGCACCTGGCTGGGGCTGCATCGCTCGCGGGGGATCGTCCTGCAGCTCGCCGGCCTTCAGGCCCTCGACGCCCTTGCGGGCGGGCTGGTCGCCCAGAGCCTCCTCGTATACTGGTTCGACCTCCGCTTCGGGGTCGGGCCGGGCGTGCTGGGCCGGCTGTTCTTCGGCACGCAGGTCCTCTCCGCCCTGTCGTTCCTCGCCGCCGCCCGTCTGGCCGAACGCGTCGGCCTGCTGCACACGATGGTGTTCAC
>QHVP01000194.1 GCA_003222295.1 Acidobacteriota bacterium
CTGCGCGCTGTCGCTGCGCATCGGCGTTCGCGGGGCGCGCCGGGCCGCATCCATGCGATCGCCGGTAGCGGCCTGAGCCGCGCCGCGCGGGCGAGGAGGGCGGGCGTCAGGGATTGGCTTCGCGCACGCAGCGCAGGCCGATGAAGTCGCGGCTCTCCGGGCCCTCGAACCATCGGCTGCGTATGGAAGCGCGCAGGAACGCCGGCTTGTTCACCCAGGAGCCCCCGCGCAGGACGCGGCGTGGGCGTCCCTCGGCCGCGTCGCCCCGCCAGACGTCCTGGGTCCATTCCCAGACGTTGCCCGCCATGTCGTACAGGCCGTAGTCGTTGGCCGCATACGCGGCGACCTTCTCGGGCCCGCGGTCGTGGCAGTCCTGCTCGTCGTCGAAGCGCGCGCCGTTGGAGGCGCCGGGCTGACAGACGGGCTCGCCTTCCGTCGGCAGGCGCCCTCCGGCCCACGCGCAATAGGCACCGGCCGTCTCCCAGGGAACGTTGACGACGGGGAGGTCGTCGCGCTCCCAGCCCTTGTTGAAGAACGGAGCCTTCGGCATCTCGCGCCCGGTGGCCGCGGCAAAGCGCTTGTAGGCGGCGACCGGCACTTCCGTGCGGCCCATCCAGAAGCCGTTCCGGATCGTCACGTCCTGGTACGGAAGCGTGGCCGGGTCGCAGTTCGCATCCCCGGGCGTGCAGCCCATCGGGTACCGGCCGGGCGGCACCCAGACATAGTCCAGATCGTCGACCGGGTTCGCCCACGTCTGTCCCCGGTGGCCCTCGTCGGGGCGCGCCTTTCCGGGCGCCGATGGGGAGCTGCGGCCGCCCGGAAGAAGGGCCGCGGCCAGCACGCCCGCGACGACGAGGCCCGCCACGACGAGGATCGCGCGCTCGCCCCGCCGGCGTCCGCGCGGCACTCTCTTCCGCACGACCCAGTCCCGCTTGGGACGTTCGCTGTAGGCGGGTCCGGGCGGATCGAGGACGCGCGTCGTGTGGTCGTCGGGGACGAATCCCGCCGGAGGACGTGCCGCCATCGCTTCCGGAGAGGATCCGGCGACCAGCTCACGCAGCGGCTCCCGGACCTCGCGGATCGAACGGATCGTGGTGCGCACCCGGGGATCGGGATCGGTGGCGCGCCAGATCTCCTCACGCAGCGCCTGTGGAAAGCCCGGGCCGATGTCGAGCTTGCCGTGCTGGAGCTTGCGCGCGCCGACCGCCGCCGCGACCGCGGCCGGGCTCATCCCCGATTCGACCGCGAACGGACGCTGCCCGGTGAGCGTCTCGTGCAGGCACTGTCCGAACGCGTAGACGTCGAGGGCCCTGGGGTCCGTGCGCTCGCCCCGGAAGATCTCCGGCGACAGATACGAGAACGTGCCGACGTGGCCGGTAGCGGTCAGCGCCTCCCACGACTGCGCCATGGCGATGCCGAAGTCCACCAGCTTCACTCCGCCGCCCGGAGTGAGGATGATGTTGGCGGGCTTGACGTCGCGGTGGAAGATGCCGGCGGCGTGGGCGTGCTCGAGCGCGGAGGCCAGGGGCGCGAACGCGGAGAGGGCCTCCGCCAGGGGCAGGGGACCGCGCTGGAGGCGCGCCTTGAGCGTCTCGCCGTGCGCGAGCTCCATGGCCAGGTACGGCAGCTCACGGCGGGGGTCTTCGCCGACGGCCATGACGCGCACGATCGCGGGATGGCTGAGCGTGCTGAGCGCCTCCGCCTCCCGGATGAATCGCACGCGCGCCTCGCCCCCCGCGGTGGGCTTGAGGATCTTGAGTGCCGCCACCACGCGGTCGCTCATCACGGAGTGCACGCGGTAGACCGCGCCCATCCAGCCCTCGCCGAGGCGGTCCTCGATCACCCAATCGCCGACGCGATCGCCCGCGCTCAGCACGGCCGTGTGCGCGCGGGCCGTGCCCGTGCCATCACGGCACCTGCGCGGGAGGCGACGGTGAAGGGGGCGCGGCCGGCGGCGACGGGCGCGGCGTCGTCGTGGCCGCGGGGGGCCTTGGCGTCGTCGGCGGCGGTGCCGGGCGCGGTGAGACCGTGGGTGCCGGCGAGACGGAAGCGCCGGACGGCGCACCGGCGGCCGGACGCGTGGGGACGGGCGATACCGCGGACGAGGGACGCGCGGCCGGCGACGGGACGCTCGGCGTGGGCGTCGCGAGCACCGGCGACACGACCGTGAGCGGCGCCTTGCCGCCCGGCGCCCCGGGTCCGGGGGATCCCGTCGGCGCGCCCGGAGCCGCGGGCGCGCCCGGCTGCGCCGCCGCCTTGGGCGTGATGTAGCCCAGCGATTGCACCGCGGCCAGGACCTCCATGGCGGCGGGACCGGACACGCGCGCGCCGAGACCGCCCCGCGGCACGACCACGGCGGCGACGATGCGATGCGGGAAGCTCGCCTGATCGGGCTCCGCGTGCTCGTCCTCCGCGATGCCGAGGAACCAGGAGTTCGGGGTTCCCCACTCGTTGTAGGGCACGCCGAAGACGATCTCGTCCTTGGTGCCGATGGCGTCCGCGGTGCCCGTCTTGCCGTAGATGCGGATGCCCGGCGGCTTGACCAGCCCGCGCGCCGTGCCGGCCTGCACCACCTGCTCCATTCCGGAAAGGATCGGCACGGCGAGGCCCGGCTGGGCGAGGATCTTGCGCTCTTCGCAGGGCGGGCCCAGCTCCATTCCCGGTCCGCACTTCCGGTAGATGCCGCCGCTGGCCACGGTCCCGCCCACGCGCGCGAGCTGCGACACGCTGACCAGCGCGGCGGCCTGGCCGAACGCCGTCTCCGCGAGCTCGCGGCTGCCCGGCTTGCCGGGGCTGATCACCTTGCCGTTCCACCCGATCTCGACGCCGTCCTTCACGAGGTTGATGAAGGCGTCCGGGCCCAGGGCGAGCCCGAGCTGCCCGAAGTACACGTTGCAGCTCACGGCCAGGGCCTTGATGTAGTCGATGTGGCCGTGGATGGGATTCTCGGTATGGTCGTGGATGGGCTTGTACCATCCCGGCTTCGTGAAGAACGGGCCCTGGGCTGCGACGCCGACCCGAGCAGCCCGGCCCGCGCCGCCGCCAGGGACGTGATGACCTTCGAGACCGACCCTGCCTGGAACACTCCATACACGCCCGTCTTGTCCCGCCAGGGGCCGTAGACGCCGGTGAACTTCTTGTCCTTCACGGGAAAGTCGGGGTCGGTCAGCCGGCGCATGAACCTCTCGCTGCCCGGATCGAAGTCCGGCCACTGCGCGCGGGCGAGGACCTGGCCGGTGTCCGCATCGAGGACGACCGCCGCCGCCGCCTTGCCGTGCTTGGCCGCCCCCTTGAGGATTCCCGAGACCTGGGTCTGCAGCTTGGCGTCGATGGTGATGCGCGTGGTGCGCGAAGGGATGTCGTCGAAGACCTTCTTGAGCGTGTCCCGGCTCGCGCGCATGAGGGGGAGCAGCGGCCGGAAGTCGGGAGAGGCGAGGGCGAGGAGCCGCACCTCGTCGCCCTCGGCGATCTTCACGGCCCGATCGTGATCTTCGGATCGGGGTTCACGCGACTTCACGACGAACAGGAATCGCTCGCCCCCGTCGGGTTTCTCCGCCATCCACACCGCGGGGCCGTCGTCGAGGTCCCCATAGCCGCGGAGCTTGCCGTCGAGCTGGCGCTCCAGCATCCATTCCGGCCGCAGCACGATCGCCTCCGCGGGGCCGATCAGGGTGCCCATGGCATCGCCCAGCGGATATGTGCGCTCGCCCGTCTCCGGGTCGGTGCCCGCGACCTTCTCGCCGTTGCGGTCCAGGATCTCGCCGCGCTTCATCTGGTCGGCGATGATCTGCAGCCGCGGATCGTGGAGGTTCACGATGCGGTCGTAGGGGTCGCCGGGCTGGGCGGCGAGGAGGGTGACGCAGCCGCGCACCGTCGTGGCCGGACCCCAGACGATCGCTTCCAGGATGATCACGACGACCCCGCCGGCCAGGAGGAGCAGCTCGCCGGCCAGCGTCGCCATCGTGCCCTTGCGCACCTCGTCGAGCTCGGTGGTCATCTCGCGGGCGTGGCCGCTCTCGGCCAGGCGGGCGATCATGGCCGCCGTGAGCATGAAGACGATCATCCCGGTCTTGCCCCACGACAGGTAGGGCACGACCACGCCGGTCAGGGGTAAGAGCCCGGTCGTCCCTGCGAAGATCACGAACCATTGCGCGATGAGGAATATCGAAAGTCCCGCCGCCAGCAGCATCCGCTCCGGGGTGCGGTTCCAGGCCGCGATCCACAATCCCTGGCCGGCGATGGCGGCCAGCAGGACGAGGTACACGATCATCCCGGCTCCACCCAACTCCTCGGTGAGATGCGCCTGCACGAGGTCGGTGTGGCCGGCGGGCAGGGCGGTGGCGGGGGCGGCGCCGAGGCCGCGACCGCCGAAGCCGCCGGCGGCGATGGCCCAGCGCGCGCGGGCGGTCTGGTCGCCGAAGGGGATCGCGTTGTACCAGGGGTCGAGCCACATCTGCAGCCGGAGCGTCACCTTCGGCGACTGCGTGATGGCGGGGACGTGGGCGGCCAGGGCGACGCCTCCAGCCACGATGGCGAGCGCGAGGAGGACCCATCCTCCGGCGCGGGTCACGATGTAGAACATGGCGAGGAAGAGCACGGAGAGGATCAGGGTCGCGCCCAGGTCCTTGACCATCACGAACGCGCCGAAGAGCAGGATCAGGATCAGGACGGCGGGGATCAGGATCCTCCGGCGCGGGAAGTCCACGCCCAGGAAGCGGTCGCGCTGGAAGCGGAGCTGGGCCGCGCGCTTGCCGAAGTAGAGGGCGAGGTAGAGCACGAACACGAGCTTGAGGATCTCGAGGGGCTGGATGGGGCCGAGGTTGATGAGGGTGTCCGGCGCCGCTTCCGTGCCCTTGCCGAAGAGGCGCAGGGCGACGAAGGTGGCCAGCATCAGGAAGGGCAGGAGCATCTCGACGGGCGCGGTGATCTCCACCGGATCGCGGGGCAGTACGATGATCAGCGCAGAGAGCGCGGCCGCGATGAGGATGCCCTGGGCGAAGGCGGGCCCGGGCCAGAACTGGTGGGTGAGCGGGTTGCCGTAGCCCATCTGCAGCGCGAGGCCGATGCCGGCGGCCATCATGGCGGCCGGCAGCACGAAGGGCGCGAAGACGTTCCCCCGCCCGCGCTTGAGGCTGATGAAGCGCGCCAGGGCCAGGGCGCCCACGCCCGCCGCGAACATGAGATAACCCATGCGGGCAGCCTGCTGCACCTCCTCGATGCTGCGGATGCCGGTGGTGGCGGCCTGGGCCTTCACCGTCGCGGCATCGACGGCGGCGTTGACGCCGAAGTAGCCGGCGAGCGCCGCCAGCAGGAACAAGCTCATTTCGATGATGATCGGCACCGGGATCTACCTTTTCTCGATGGGGACGAGCGAGGCCTTCTCCGGCTGGGGCTTTCGCTTCATCCAGGCCAGGATGTCCTTCTTCCAGATCGATTCGCGCTTGGGAGCGGGGCGAAGCTGGCGCACGACGACGACCGTCGAGTTGTCGCGCGTGCCGCCGGCGAGGGCGAGCGTGACCAGCTCCTCGGCCAGGGCGTCCGGAGCCGTGCTCTGGCGGCGCGCCTCGCGCATGCGGCCGAAGAGCCCGGCCGATTCCAGGACGCCGTGGACCCCGTCGCTGCAGAGCACGAGCAGGTCACCCTCTTCCAGGGTGACCTCGCAGCTGTCGATCCAGGCGTCGCCCGTCCGCGACTGGCCTCCCAGGTCGCGTGTCACCTGGTTCTGGCCGCCGATCTGGCGGGCGCCGCTGTCGGAGATCCCGAGCTGCTCCTGCGCGTGCGCGGCCACGGTGTGGTCGCGGGTGAGCTGCTCGCAGCCCGCTTCGCCCGCCAGGTAGACCCGGGTGTCGCCCACGTGCGCGACCAGGGCCTTGGACCCGCTGATGCGGACGGCGGAAGCGACACAGCCCATGCCCCGACTCTGGTTATTCTTCCGCGCGGCGCGGTGGATCCTCTCGTTGGCGCTCAGGAAGGCATGCAGGAGATCGCGCTCGCCGAGGAGCGCCTCGCGGGCCAGCGCCGCCGCCTCCGCTCCCGCCTGCTGGCCGCCCATGCCGTCGATCACGGCGAACAGGCCGAGGTCGGGGCGGCACACGTAGGTGTCCTCGTTGCGCTCGCGAGGGCCGCGGTCAGTGCGGGCCGCTGCCACGAGGCCCGGTCCCTCGAGCGCTCCCGTCCGCTCGGACTCCGCCTCGCGCTCGCCGACCGTCACGAGCCGCCGAGGCGCTCCACCGTGAGCTTCATCTCGCCGTTGGACAGGGAGCTCTCGGCCGGAAACGCATCGATCGAGATCTGGCCGCCGGCCTGCACCAGCCGGCCCTTCACTTCGACGGGGTTGGCATCGGAGATGCGGCCGATCAGCGCTCCGTCCTCCGAGGCCTCGATCCAGAGCTGCCTCTTGTTGATCTTGCTGTTCGCACCCTCGAGGGCCACGAAGCCGGGCGCGGTCGCGCCGTGGGGCCGCCCGAGGACGACCCGGCTCCCGGCGCGGATGGTGGCCTCGCCGCCCGTCCACTGGACCTTGAGCCGCTCCTCGGCCGCGGGATTGACGTAGGCGCCGACGAAGCTCTCGGGCACGCGCTGGGTGAGGTCGGTGAGCGACCTCGCCACCGGACCGCCGATGCGCACGGTCATCTCGGACGGATCCGTGGCCGCACTCTCCACCTCGGAGAAGTCCACCTTGATGACGGCGTGACCGGGGCGGACGGTGCCGCCCTCGTCGCGCAGCAGGCGCACGGTCAGCCCGCCCACCATCTCCGCCTTCAACTTCTTCAGGTGCTTCTCGACGACGTCGCCCATGTCGCGCAGCAGCGTGCTCTCGAGCTTCTTGATGCGCTCCCAGTCGGCCAGGTCGAGGAAGACCCGATATTCGTTCCAGACGAGCGGCTTGCCGTTGGCGGTCTGGTGCGGGCACTGGCCCATGACCGCCTTCACCGCCTTGGCCACCAGGAAGGGATCGACGACCACCTTCTCCGTGCGCTTCCAGGGGTTGAGGCCGCCGTGGATGGCGGCCCAGTCGATGCGGAAGGTCTCGGGATCGGTTTCGTCGCGGTTGATGCCCGGCACGGGCCTCAGGCCTCCTCGAGCTTCACGGTGAGCACGGTCTTCGCGCCGTCCGTGAACTCGATGACGTCGCCCGGGTGCACGGGTACGCGGCCGGAGGCGGAGAGGGCGGGCCGCAGCCGCTGTCCGTCCGGACGCGCGACGACGAGGGCCTCGCTCTGGCCGAGCGCCTCGATCTCGAAGGTGCCGCTCACCCGATGGAGGCGCGCGGCGCGGCGGCTGATCCCCTTCTCCGTCTCGGACACGATGATGTCGTTGGCGACCTGCTGCTCATCGCCGTGCCAGGGCCCGCGCCCGACGAGGAACACGCGCTTCTCGCCCTGCATCGGCACGGTGGTTCCCGCCCGGTCGCCCCCCTCGATCTTCAGCTGATAGGTCTTGGGCGCGCTCTCCTTCACCGTGACCTGCGTCTTCTTGCCCGCCTTGACGAAGTAGCGGCGGACCGGCATCCGGTCCTCGCGCGCGCGCACGAGCTTGTTGCGCAGCGCGGCCTCGACCTCGCGATCGAAGGACGGGTCGTTCACGAAGCGCTCGATCACCTGCACGCTGCCTTCACCCACCGTGATGTGGACCTCGACCTCCGGGGGGAGGACTTCGACTCCGCGGTCGGCGTGACGCCTGAGCTTCGCGATCCCGTCGACCACCCGGCGCAGGAGGTCGGGGTGGCCGAGCTCGCCGTCGATGACGCCGCCAAGGAGAGATTTCAGGCTCACTGATCGCGCTCCGTCGTTAATGGGTTGGGCCCCTGACCAACCCGGACCCTGAAAGCAGCGTACCGCGGAAATTCCCTCCTTGGGGCGCCGGCCGCGCGTTTGTCGTGCAGGCGGGACGGGTGATCACCCTTCGCGGGGACGTTCGCGCGCGCTGGAACTTGTTCTTCCCACGTAAAGCAGTGCGCGCGCTCGCTCCGCTGTCGGGCATCCCGCGGGCCATGTGCACCGACAGAGGCCCCGCTCCGGGTGATCACACCATCCCGCTCGTCTCCTCAACCCGGCCGGCGCCCCCCCTCGTCCAGAAACAAAAACGCCCACGGCCTCCGGAGGCCGTGGGCGGGGGATGAAAGGGGACGAATGAGGCCGGCTTAGCGGTTCTCACCCTCCTGGTGCTTCTGGCGCATGTCCTTCCGGAGCGCTTCGCGCTCGCTGTCGCTCAGCTTGCCGTCGCCGTCCGTGTCGTACTTCTTCAGCATCTCGGCCCGG
>QHVP01000197.1 GCA_003222295.1 Acidobacteriota bacterium
CCACCGGAGGGAGCCCTCGGCGTCGGGAACCACCAGCCGCGTGGCCGCCGCCACGGCCATGCCGACGAACCCCACCGCCGCCGCGGGCAGGGGCTCGACGATCAGGGCGGCGATGACGCCCGCGAACAGCGCGAAATAGCGCATCGAGTGCGGCGTGAGGCCGGTGGGCACGGGAAGCAGGCTGGCGGACGCCACGACCGCGAGGGGGATGATCCAGCGCCATAACCTCACTCCGACAAGGCCCGCTCGAGCTCCTCCCGGTCCGCGTCGCCGAGCTTCCTGGAGTTCTTCCGCAGCCGTGCGACCAGGTCTTCCGTCCCCGTGAACTCCCGGGCACAGCCCGGGTGCAGGTAGCCCGCGCCCGCCCGCGTCATCCCCGCCACCTCGACTTCGCGCTCCACCGCCACGCGGAGCGCACCCTTGTCGATGGGCTTCGCGCAGTGGAGGCACTTGGATCGCCCGGTGGGGGCCCGTTCGGCGTAGGGATAGGCCGGGACCGTCTCCTCGGCCTCCGACAGCGACTTCTCGACCTCTTCGCGGCCGGGGATATCGCCTTCGAACCGCGAGAGGGCTTCCCGGACCTGGGCCGGCCTCTTGCGGGCGGCGCAGGCCAGGTGATGCCAGGCCATCTGCATCTCGTCCGAGAAGGCGCTCGGCTGCTCCTCGCCGAAGCGCAAGGCTCCCTTGTCGATCGCCTGGCGGCAGGTGCGGCAGCGGGAGCGGCCGGTCTTCGCGACCTCGATGACTTCCGTCATGGTGACCGTCATAGCGCGGCCGGGGCGGGGACGCAAGGGATGGCGGAGCAAAGGCACGAGGCTTGCAGTATCAGGCGCTGGAGACGGAGATGGGCGGCGTCCAGATTTACAAGACCGCCATTCGTTGCGTGCAGAACGACGAGCTGAAGGAAGAGTGGGAGAAGTACCTCGAGCAGACCGAGAACCACGAGCGCATCCTGCTCGACGTCTTTACGGCGTTCGGCCTCGATCCGGACAAGGAGACGCCGGGCCGAAAGGTCGTCCGTCACATCGGCGAGTCACTGGTGAAGGCCATGCAGATGGCCTTGCAGTCCGGTCCGCCGGAGGCGGCCCAGATCGTGGCCGCCGAATGCGTCATCAACGCCGAGACGAAGGACCACCTCAACTGGGAGCTGATCGGCCAATCGGTGGAGAAGCTCTCCGGCACGCAGAAGAAGGCCCTGAAGGAGGCCCACGCGGAGGTCGAGGAGCAGGAGGACGAGCACCTCTACCACACGCAGGGTTGGGCACGCGAGCTGTGGATCCAATCGCTGGGCATAAAGGCGGTGATCCCGCCGCCCGAGGAAGAGAAGGACGTCAAGACCGCGATCGGCGCCGCCCGCGCGAAACAAGCCACGCCGCGCAGCGGCGGCGACGCGCGAGGGGGGTTTCAGGGGGGGTCGCGAACACCCGTCGAGATGCGGTGTGAGTGCCCCCCCTGACTTAATAAGCCCACGGCCACGCCGCGCAGCGGCGGCGCCGTGCGAGGGGGGGTTCAGGGGGGGCCGCGAACGCCCACGGGCGAAGCGTGAGTGCCCCCCCCTGACTCAATACTTCAAAGCTGCTTGAGGAACTCGATGATCGCCTGCTGGTCGGCGGCGCTCAGGGCACGGAAGCGCCGGATGACCTCGCGGGCCTCGCTGCGGTTCCGCCGGGAGAGGTCGCTGTCGTACGGCGGGCAGATGTCGTTGGGCCCGGAGTAGCGGATCTCGCCGACGGCGCGTCCCGGCGGGACCGGGCAGCCGCCACCCGACGGCGTGTTCGCGTCGTCCGGCGCCGGAAGGTCGTGCAGCTCGATGGCGGCGCGCAGCGCGTCATCGACCGTCCGCACCACGAGCGGCCCGTTCGTGACCGTCGCGTCCGAGTACACCGTGCCCAGCGGGGCCGAGTCACGCGTGTCCTTGCTCAGGAA
>QHVP01000204.1 GCA_003222295.1 Acidobacteriota bacterium
GCGCGAGCGCGCGGAGATCGAGGAGATCCCGGAGATCAAGCGGCATCTCGACCGTGCGCGCGCGGCCCTGGACGGACGCGGGCGGCTCGTGGTGCGCTACTCGGGGACGGAGCCGCTGCTGCGCGTGATGGCCGAAGGGCCCGACGAAGCGGAGGTGCGGTCGCTGGCCCAGGCGATCGTGGACGCGGTCCAGGCACGCCTCGGAGAGTAGGACGGCGATCCCGCTATACTGACTTGCATGCCGCGCCTCGGCGTCAACATCGACCACGTCGCCACCGTCCGCCAGGCGCGCCGCGTCCCGGACCCCGATCCCGTGCAGGCAGCGGTGCTGGCCGAGCTGGGTGGCGCGGACGGAATCACCGTCCATCTGCGCGGCGACCGCCGCCACATCCAGGACCGCGACGTCGAGGTCCTCCGCCAGGTCGTGAAGACGCGGCTGAACCTGGAGATGGCCTCCACCCAGGAGATGCTCAAGGTCGCCCTTACCATCAAGCCCGACCAGGTGACGCTGGTGCCGGAGCGGCGCGAGGAGCTGACCACGGAGGGGGGCCTGGACGTGGTCCTCAACGCGGTGCAGCTGAGGCCCACGATCAAGATGCTGGAAGAGGGCGGCATCCACGTGAGCCTGTTCGTCGATCCCGATCTCGAGCAGGTGAAGGAGTCGCATCGGATCGACGCCCGCGCCGTCGAGCTCAACACCGCCGCCTACGCCGACGCCCGCGATCCACGCTCCTGCGAAACCGCCCTGCGCAAGGTCGTCGACGCCGCGCGCCTAGGGGTGAAGCTGGGGATGGCCGTGCACGCCGGGCACGGCCTCACCTACCACAACGTCGGCCCCATCGCCCGCCTGCCGGAGATGACCGAGCTCAATATCGGCCACAACATCGTGGCGCGGGCCCTGCTGGTCGGGATGGAGCGCGCGGTGCGGGAGATGGTCGAAGTGCTTCGCCGCTGACCGGCGATTGACCGGGCCCGCGAAGTCCCGCTATCCTTGGTCCTTACACGAGATGACCGACGCGGCCCTGAGCCGCGCCGCGGTGCCGGGAGACAAGATGCCGCTGGAGGCCTTCGGGCAGACGGACGTCGGACGCCGGCGCAAGCTCAACGAGGACAACTTCCTCGTCAAGCCGGAGACGAACCTCTACGCGGTCTGCGACGGGATGGGCGGGCACAACGCCGGTGAGGTCGCCTCCAAGATGGCGATCGAGACGCTCGAAGCCTTCATTCGCAAGAGCGCGGGCGAGGAGAAGGACATCACCTGGCCGTACGGCCTGGAGGCGCACCTCTCGTTCGAGGCCAACCGCCTGAAGACGGCGGTCAAGCTCGCCAACAAGAAGGTGTTCAAGTCCGCCGACAACCGCGAGGACTACACGGGCATGGGCACGACGCTCGTGGCCGCCATCGTGTCGGGGAAGGTCGTCACCATCGGCTCCGCCGGGGACAGCCGGGCCTACCTGTTCCGTCGCGGCGAGCTCAAGCAGCTGACGCGCGACGACTCCTGGGTCTCCGCCGCCTGGGCCGAAGGCATCCTGACCCACGACGAGATCGACCGTCACCCCCTGCGCAACGTCATCACCAAGGCGGTGGGGGCCAAGGAGGAGATCGAGCTCGAGACCGTCGAGCACCAGCTCGAGAAGGGCGACGTGATCCTGCTCTGTTCGGACGGCCTGCACTCGATGATCAACGACGAGGCGATTCTCAAGACGGTGACGCCCTTTCCGGCGACGCTCCCGGCCGCGGCGCAGAAGCTGATCGACGCCGCCAACGAGGCGGGGGGGAAGGACAACGTCTCCGTCGTCCTGCTCCGCTACACGGAGTAGCCCGGGGGTGGCCTGCAGGGGCTGACCCACCATGGCCACCTTCGGCCGCTACGAGATCCTCGGCAAGCTGGGCGAAGGCGCCATGGGCGTCGTCTACCGGGCCCGTGACACCGCCATCGGCCGCGTGGTCGCCCTCAAGATGCTCTCCGCGGAGCTCGGGGACGAGGACGAGCTGCACAAGCGCTTCCGCCGGGAAGCGGAGGCCATCGGGCGCCTCAGCCACCCCTGCATCGTGACCGTCTTCGACCTCGGCGAGTCCGACGGCCAGCTCTACATGGCCATGGAGCTGCTGGAGGGGGACGACCTGCGCTCGCTCATCGAACGGCGGGTC
>QHVP01000205.1 GCA_003222295.1 Acidobacteriota bacterium
CCAGCGCGAGGTCGGCGCGGACACCCAGACCTTCGCCCTCGCCCTGCGCGCGGCCCTGCGCCAGGCGCCCAAGGTCATCCTGGTCGGCGAGATGCGCGACGTGGAGACGATCTCGATCGCGCTGGAGGCCTCGGAGACGGGCCACCTCGTGCTCTCCACCCTGCACACCATCGACGCCAGCAAGACCATCGACCGCATCGTCGGCGTCTTCCCGAAGAACGAGGAGAGGCAGGTGCGCACGCGCTTCTCGCAGGCCTTCAAGTGGGTGGTCAGCCAGCGCCTGGTGCCGAAGCAGGGCGGAGGCCGCATCGCCATCTGCGAGATCCTGCGCTCGACGTCCCGCACCAAGGAGTACGTGCAGGAGGGCGAGCGCGAAGGGAAGAGCCTGGTCGACGCCATGTCGGACGGGGCCCTCGACGGCATGCAGACCTTCGACGGCGAGCTGCTGAAGCTCATCAGCGCGGGAGTCATCGACAAAGAGACCGGCCTGAGCTTCGCCACCAATCGTACGAACCTGCAGCTTGTGCTGGAGACGGGCGGCGGCGCGGCCGACGAGGTCACCCCTTCCGGCAAGTTCCCGGCCGCCCCCGCCAGAGGCAAGTCCAAGCCGGCTGCGTCCGAGATGGACGACTTGATCGAGAGGTAGCCCGTGCAGGCCAATTGCACAAGCTGCGCGCAGCGCATCGTCATCGACGATGCGAAGGTGCCGGATCGGCCCTTCAGCGTGAAGTGCCCGAAATGCCAGACGGTGGTGCGGTTCCCGGGAAAGGGCGCAGCGCCGGTGGTGAGCGCGCCCGGGACCAGCTCGTTCGCCTCGAACCTGCCCGCGGGGGCCTATCCGGCGGCGCCGCCCACGTCGGCGTTCCCGGCCTATCCCGCCGCCCCCGGAGCCGCGTCCGCCGCCGCCCCCGGACCCGCGCCGGCGCCCGCGGCCGCCGCCGGTCCGCCCCCCGCACCGTCGGAGGAGATGCGGGCCAATATGATGGCGCAGCTCCGGCGCGAGCTCTCGTTCGGCGAGGGCAAGATGGTGGGCCGGGCCATGGTCGCCCTCGGTGACCGCGGGCAGGCGGGAGCGATGGCCCTGCCCCTCACCCGCGTCGGCTATCAGGTGGACACGGTGGACAACGCGGAGGAGGGGGCGCGCCTGCTCGAGCAGGGCGTGTACGACCTCGTGGTGGCGACGCGGGCCGCGGCCGGCGCGGGCCGCGAGAGCCTCTACCAGCGCCTCAGCCGGCTCAGCCCGGACGGCCGGCGCCGCATCTTCGTCGTCCTCGTCGGCGACGAGTTCAAGACGGGCGACGGGACCCAGGCCTGGGCAGTCATGGCGGACGTGGTCGTCGCCGCGCGCGACATCCCCAGCGCGGACGCCGTGCTCCTCCCCGCGCTGGCCGAGCGCACGCGGCTGTACCAGGTCTTCACGGACGCGCGCAAGCGCTTCGAGGCGGCGGCGGCGACGTCGATCTGAGGGCGCGGGTCCGCAGCCACGCAACCCGGTGGTGGCCGGAGCCCAGCCACACAATTCAGGGGCTCGATCTCGTCGTCGTTCCAGGCGGTATTGGTCTCGCCGCTGATGAACCAATCGGAGCCGTTGTCGGCCACGAACATCCCGTAGCGCCGAAGCGCCACCAGGATCACGCGCGCGGCCCCCGAGAAGCGCGCGATGTCGTACGAGGCCTTGAGACGCACGCGCAGGCCCATCGGGGGCAGGTTCGGATCCGTGTTGCTGCTGGCGAAATGCGTGGCCGGGTGCACGTAGGCGCGCTGGGTGCGCCGGACGGTGAAGCGCAGGGCGTGGCGGATCTCTCCGGCCAGGACCTCTTCGCGACGCACGAGACCGGGCAGGATGGGCAGCCCCGCCGCGTCCGCGCTGGTCCAGCCGTCGGTGCGCAGCGCGTTCGAGCGCAGGTCGAACTTCGCTCCCGAACCGCAGTGCCATCCCGGACCCAGATAGCGCGAGTCGAAGGTCTCGTAGAGCTGGCAGGCGTCGCGGTCCAGCACGAGCACGTGCCGGTCGCCCCCTGCTTCGACGGGGGCGGTGGGCGGGAACGGGTAGGGACCGGGATCGCTCTCGTCGTCGTAGTCGAAGGACATGGGCACGCGCGGCTGGCTGCCGGGTACGGTCGTCCATGGGATGCCGTAGCTCGGATCGCGCCCGAAGTCGGGATGAAGGAACGTGCTCGCACCGATGCTCGCGATGTAGGCGTCCGAGCGGGGATCGACCACATCGGCGGAGACGTCACGGTTCCAGGCGTTGTCGGCGGGGAACACCGGACAGCCCATCAGGAGGGGACTGCTCGTGCTCGCGCTGGGCGCGGCGCTGGCGGCCGCGGGCGCATCCGGCGTGGCGGTGCTCCCCCCACCGCCGCCACAGGTAGGCAGCGCCGCGCACAACGCCACCGCGAGCCACCGACACCGTTCCCGAATCATCTGGTGGACCTACGCTCTTCCCCGCGATCCAATCGTGATCGCCGGCACATATAATCCCATCACAGGTAAGGAAGTCCCGATGCCCCTCGACCGCCGTGCGTTCCTGGCGCTTGCGGCCGGAGTCGCCGCTCCGGCGATCCTGCGCGCGGCCCCCCGAAGGAAGCGGTACCCCATCGCGTTCTCGACCCTGGGCTGCCCCGCCTGGAGCTGGGGCAGGATCCTCGAGCAGGCGGACGCGCTCGGCTACTCGGCCCTCGAGCTGCGCGGCATCGCGGGGGAGATGGATCTCACCAAGGTGCCGGAGCTGTCGGGCACGCGCCTCAGCGAGACGCGCCGGGAGCTCGACGGGCGCGGCCTCGTGGTCTCCGACCTCGGCGCCTCCGCGCACATGCATGAGAAGGACCCCGCCGCGCGCGAGAAGCAGTACGACGAAGGGCGCCGCTTCATCGACCTCGCGCACGCGATGGGCGTGAAGTACGTGCGCATGTTCGGCAACGAGGTGCCCAAGGGCGAGACGCGCGAGGAGGTGCTTCCGCGCGTCATCGAGGGGTTCCGGAAGATGGCGACCTACGCGAAGCCCGCGGGTGTGGTCGTGCTCATCGAGTCCCACGGCGATTTCACGAATTCCCGCGACCTCACCGAGATCCTGACCGGCGTGAACGACGATTCGTTCGCCCTGCTCTGGGACGCCCACCACACGTTCGTGGCCGGCCACGAGGCGCCCGCGGACACCTACGCCCGGCTCGGCCGCTGGGTGCGCCACACGCACCTCAAGGACTCGCGCCCGGCGGGCGACGCCGCGAAACCGGAAGACCGGCGCTACGTCCTTACCGGCACGGGCGAGGTCCCCGTCGACAAGCAGGTCGCGGTGCTGGCCCAGGCCGGGTACAAGGGCTACTACTGCTACGAGTGGGAGAAGAAGTGGCACCCGGAGATCGAGGAGCCGGAGGTGGCGTTCCCCCACTACGCGAAAACGATGGCGGGATATCTTGACGCCGCCGGGGTCAAACCGGCGTAGGGCAGGGGCAGGCGAGGACCCTGGGGCGTTGCCGCAAGTGCGCCACCTGACCCGGCGCACGGTGCGGCTTGGCAAACCAACCAGCGAGCTCGGCGCCGCGCAGCGGCGGCGAGCGACGGGGGGTTTCAGGGGGGGAGCTCACGTCTTCCGCGATGGGACGTGAGTTCCCCCCCTGAGATAAGAAGACAGGAGCCAAACATGAAACGCGACAAGGTCTCCCGCCGCGAGTTCCTCGAGAAGACCGCCATCGCCAGCGCCGCCGCGGCGGCGCTGCCGGCGCTGGGCGCCTCACCGCGGGCTGCGGAAGCGGCCGCGGGCACGATCCCCCATCGCACGCTCGGCCGGACAGGCGCATCCGTGTCGATCCTGGCCATGGGCTGCGGCAGCCGCTTCCTGATGTACTCCGCGGACGAGGCCTCGGGCGTGCTGGAGAAGGCCCTCGCCCTCGGCATCAACTACTTCGACACCGCCATGGACTACGGCGACGGCGAGAGCGAGGTGCCGACCCGCGCCCGCACGCGCGACACCGCCCTGCGGGAAGTCGAGGCCAGCCTCAAGCGGCTCCGGACCGACCACGTCGACATCCTCCACCTGCACAGCCTGGGCAAGGAGGAGGACCTCGCGAAGATCGAGGCCGCGGACGGCGCGCTCAAGGCCCTCTACGAGCTGCGCGAGCAGAAGGTCGCGCGCGCCATCGGCATGACCAGCCACACCGACGGCCCCACCATGGCCAAGGCCATCGAACACAACGACATCGACTGCGTGCAGATGGCCATGAACCCGGCACGGGCCCTGCGCTTCGAGGAGATGGCCCTTCCCGCCGCGAACAAGAAGAACCTCGGCGTCATCCTCATGAAGGTCACGGCCCAGGAGAAGCTGCTCGGAGCGGGCGGGGCCGACCCGGGCGCGCTCCTGCGCTATGCCTGGAGCCTGCCCGTCTCCGCGGTGGTGTGCGGGATGCCGAAGGTCGCGTTCATCGAGGCCAACGTGGCCTCCGCCCGCGCTTTCGCGCCGATGCCGGCGACGGAGATGGACGAGCTGCGCTCACGGCTCGCGGGCAAGCAGGCCGTGCTCGAGCAGTTCTTCGCGGACCACCTGGACCACGGGACGGCCTGATTCATTCCGCGGGATGCTGCCGCCGGCCGGCCGCGGGCAGGTAGCTCTGCTGCGCATAGTCGCGGACCATCCGGTGCGCGCTGAACTGGGGAACGCACGACGCGATCGAGGCCTTCATCATGGCGATCCATTTCCGCCGCAGGCCGTCCGCGTCCTTCTGGAAGAACAGCGGCACCGTCTCCTCCTCCAGGATCTTGTAGAGGGAGAGCGCGTCCGTGGCGTCCTGCTCCTCCGGGGTCGAGGCCAGGTTCTCCTCCCCGATGGCCCAGCCGTTGTCGCCGCGATAGCCCTCCACCCACCAGCCGTCGAGGATGCTGCAGTTGATCCCGCCGTTGATCGGGCACTTCTGGCCGCTGGTGCCGCTGGCCTCCTGGGGGCGGCGCGGGGTGTTGAGCCACACGTCGCAGCCCTGCACCATCATCCGCCCGACCTCCATGTCGTAGTCCTCGATGAACACGAGCTTGCCCTTGAACTCGCCCTGGGCCAGGTCGAAGAGCTGGCGGATGAAGTTCTGCCCTAGACGGTCGGCGGGATGCGCCTTGCCCGCGAAGATCATCTGCAGGGGACGGGCCGTATCGTTCAGGAGCTTGCGCAGGCGGTCGAGGTCGGAGAGCACGAGCACCGCGCGCTTGTAGGTCGCGAACCGGCGGGCGAAGCCGATGGTGAGCGCGCGCGGGTCGAGCAGGGCCTCCACCTCGCGCAGCTCGTCGGGGGAGCGGCCGTGACGCGCGCTCTGCACGCGGACGCGCTCGCGCACGAAGCGGATGAGACGCTCTTTCTGCGACCGATGCGCCGCCCACAAGGCGGAATCCGGGATGGCCCCGGCCCGTGTCCACAGGTCGGGGTCGAGAAGGTGGTGCTCCCAATCCGGATCCAGGTGATGCGCGTAGAGCGCGCGCATCTCCGGCCCGATCCAGCTCTCGGTGTGCACGCCGTTCGTGATGTACCCGACGGGCGACTCCGGAGCCTCCGGCCACAGGTGGCGCCACATCGCGGAGGAGACCTTGCCGTGGAGCTTGCTGACACCGTTGACGCTCGAGGAGAGCCGGATGGCGAGCACGGTGAGGTTGAACGTCCCCCCTTCCGCGCCCAGGCTCAGGGCCGCTTCCGCGTCCGCCCCGACTTCCTGCGTCCAGGGGCCCAGGTACTTCTTTACGAGCTCGCGGTCGAAGGTCTCGTTCCCCGCCGGCACCGGCGTGTGCGTGGTGAAGACGGTGTTGAGCGCGCTCTGCTGGATCGCTTCCGTGAGGCCGTCGCCCCGGCTCACCTTCTCCCGCGCGCGCTCCAGGCCGAGGAAGGCCACGTGCCCCTCGTTCATGTGCCACACCGCGGGGTAGATGCCGAGCGCCCTCAGCGCGCGCACCCCGCCCACGCCGAGCACGATCTCCTGGCAGAGGCGCATCTCCCGGCCGCGCACGTAGAGCACGCCCGTGATGGGCCGGTCCGCGGGATCGTTGAGGGGGATGTCGGTGTCCAGCATCAGCACCGGCACCTTGCCGACCTGGGCCTTCCACACCGCCGCCTGCACCACGCGGCCAGGCAGGTCCACCGGCACCGTGAGCACGCCCCCTCCCGGCGCCTCCACGGGCAGGACGGGCAGCCGCGCGAAGTCGTAGTCGGGATAGATGTGCTGCTGGAAACCGTCCGCGTCCACGGTCTGGCGGAAGTAGCCGGACCGGTACATGAGGCCGACCCCCACCAGGGGAACGCCCAGGTCGCTGGCCGCCTTGCAATGATCGCCGGCCAGGATGCCCAGGCCGCCCGAGTAGACGCCCAGCGACTCGTGGATGCCGAACTCCATCGAGAAGTACCCGATGGGGCCGGGCATCGCGCCCAGGTGCTGGTCGAACCAGCGCGGACGCGCGCGGTAGGCGTCCAGGGAGTGGATCACGCTCTCGTAGGTGCGGCGGAACTCCGGGTCGCCGAGCAGGCGGTTCCAATGGTGTGGCTCGACGTTGATGAGGAGCTGGATGGGATTGTGGTAGCGCCGCCAGTGGTCGGGGTCGATCCAGGTGAAGAGGCGCGTGGCCTGGGGCGACCAGCTCCACCACAGGTCGTAGGCGAGGTCGCGCAGGCGCTCCATCTCCGGGGGCAGCTCGATGTCCGCGACTTGGAGGGTGGCGATCTGCGTGCTGGTGCCGACGGGCTCGGCGTACCGGTCAGGCCTGCTCAAGGGTCTCGATGAAGTGGCGGATCCTCGTGGAGACATCCGCGTCGACGTCGGTGAACTCGATTCCGTAGCGCGAGGCCGCGGCCACGCGTATCACGCGCCCGCGCGTGTGGACGGGCGGCGGCTCCTCGCCGAGCGGGAACTGCATCTCGACGGGCTCCCCCACGCGCAGCCTCCCCGAGGCCTCCATGAGCATGCCGTTCTGGCTGAGGTTGAGGGCCAGCGCGGGCTCGGGGCGGCCGGCGTCCGACGCGTAGGTGTCGACGCGGAAGGAAACGGTGAAGCGCGCTTCCTTGCGCGCGGGCACGTGGAGGAGGCGCTCCAGGCGCTCGTCGCTGTCGAATTCCAAGGGCAGGCGCAGGATCGCGTTCGCACCCGATTCCAGGAGCTCCACCTCGCCCGGATCGAAGTCGCCGCGCGCGACCACCGCGATGGAGAGGCCGCGCGTGGACGGGTCTCCGCGCAGGGCCGTCACCAGGCGGCCGGCCCAGGGCAGGTCGCGGTCCACCACCACGATGCTGGGGCGCGCGGCCAGCGCCATCATGAGCGCCTCTTCGAGACGGCCCACGACATGACGGTCCACGTCCTGTCGCCAGAGCATGGTATGGCCCAGGTCTTTTTCGAGCTCGGAGTGCGTGCAGATCAAGACGGAAACCATCGTATCACTCCAACTCGGCCAGCCACGCGGCTTTGGATGCATCCGACGGCATGCGCCAGTCGCCCCGCGGCGAGAGGCTCACCGATCCCACCTTGGGACCGTCCGGCGACATCGAGCGCTTGTATTGCTGGTCGAAGAAGCGGGTGACGAACACGCGCAGCCACTTGCGCAGCGCGTCCTCGTCGTGGCGTCCGGCGAAGGCGTGGCCGGCCAGGAACAGGGTCTTGCCCGGCCCTGCCCCCAGCCGCAGCAGGCAGAAGAGGAAGAAATCGTGGGCTTCGTACGGGCCGAGTAGCTCCTCCGTGCGCTGGCTGACGGAGCCGTCCTTTCCCGGCGGCAGGAGCTCGGGCGAGACGGGGGTGTCGAGGATCGCCTCCAGCACGGCCCGCTCCGGCGGGGTGGCGCGGTGGCCGGCCACCCAGGCCACGAGCTGGCGCACCAGCGTCTTGGGGATTCCGCAGTTGACGTGGTACATCGAGATCTGGTCCCCGCCGAAGGTGGTCCATCCCAGCGCCAGCTCGCTGAGATCGCTGGTGCCGACGTGGATCGCGCCTTCCCTGTTGGCGAGGTTCATCAGGATCTGCGTGCGCTCGCGCGCCTGCAGGTTCTCGAAGGCGATGCACGAGGTCTCGTCGGGGCCCAGCCCGATGTCCTTCATGTGCTGGACGCAGGCGGGCCGGATGTCGATCTCGCGCAGGTGCACGCCGGACGCGCGGGCCAGCTCGCGCGCGCTCTGCAGCGTGCGCTCGGTGGTGCCGAAGCCGGGCATGGTCACGGCCAGGATGCCCTCACGCGGCAGGGAGAGGAGGTCGAAGGTGCGGTCCACCACGAGCAGGGCCAGCGTGGAGTCGAGGCCGCCGGAGAGACCGAGAGTCACCCGCTTGACGCCCGTGTGCTCGAGGCGCTTGGCCAGGCCGGCGGTCTGGATGGAGAAGATCTCCTCGCAGCGCTCGTCGAGGACGGCGGGATCGGACGGCACGAAGGGATGCGGGTCCACCTTGCGGACCAGGCGATGCGGCTCCGGCGCGGGAACGGGGGCCAGGGTGAGGCGGCGATATCCCTCGTGCAGGATGTGCACGCCGTCCGAGAACGTGGTCTGGCGCATCCGCTCCACGACCAGACGCTCGGTGTCGACGTCGGTGACGATCAGCTCGCCCTCACGCCGGAACCGCCGGCCCTCGGCCAGGACCACCGCGTTCTCGGCGATGAGGAGCTGCCCGCCGAAGACGACGTCGGTGCTCGACTCGTGCACGCCGTTGCCCGCGTAGATGTAGGCGGCAACGCAGCGGCCGGACTGCACCTTCACCAGCTCGCGGCGGTACTCGGCCTTCGCCACCAGCTCGTTCGAGGCGGAGAGGTTCGCGAGAATGGTCGCGCCGGCCAGGGCGTGGAAGCTGCTCGGCTGGACGGTCGCCCACAGGTCCTCGCAGATCTCGACGCCCAGGGTGACGGAGGGCTCGTCCTCGACCGCGAAGAGGAGGTTCGTCCCGAAGGGCGCGGCCTGACCGGCCAACCGGACCTCGCTGCGCAGCGCTTCCCGGCTGGACGCGAACCAGCGCTCCTCGTAGTACTCCTTGTAGCCGGGCAGGTACGTCTTGGGCACCACGCCAACCAGGCGGCCGCCCTGGACCACGGCCGCGCAGTTGAAGAGTTTGCCGTCCAGGGCGACGGGAAGGCCGACCGCGATCGTCATGCGATGGGCGGCCGTGGCCTGGAGGAGCCGGGCCAGGGCCCGTTCCGCGCCGCCGACCAGCGTCGTGAGCGAGAAGAAGAGGTCGCCCGCGGTGTAGCCGGTCAGGCCGAGCTCGGGGAACACCAGCAGTTGTGTCCCCTGCGCCCGGGCCGCCTCGGCCAGGCGCAGGATCTCCTCGACGTTGCGCGAGGGATCGGCCACCGAGACACGAGGACAGGCGGCCCCGACACGCAGGAAGCCGTAGGGTGCGGTACTCACGAGGACAGGATACCCGGGCGCCGCCAACTACGCGAAAAGAAGCGGCGAA
>QHVP01000200.1:0-2827 GCA_003222295.1 Acidobacteriota bacterium
TTGCAGATCCGCCTGGAGGTGGACGAGGCCTTGCCCGGTGGTCTCGCCGTCTACGGCGCGCGCTTCGGGCGCTATCCCGTCGATCCCACCGTGATCTTCGTGCGCAAGCCGTAGCGTGCGTCGCACGCTCGGCCGCTCCGCCCCGAACGGCAGGCTGACGCCGCTGCTGGTCTCCGCCGCCCTCCTGGCCGCCGCCCCCGCTCCGCCGGAGCACGCGCGCATCGTCGTCGACGCGACCCGGGTCGAGGGCCAGATCGACGCGCGGCTCTACGGGCAGTTCCTCGAGTTCATGTACGAGGGCATCAAGGGCGGCCTGTCCGCCGAGCTGGTGCGCAACCGCGGCTTCGAGGAGGCCCCCAACGCCATCGGCCTGTCCCGCCACTGGGAGCGGTATCCCGACGACCGCAACGACGACTACGGGCTGAGCTTCGGCTGGGACGCCGACGTCGCCTATCCCGTCTCCACCGAGTTCTTCGACGTCACGCCCGCACAGCACGCGCTACGCGTGGACGCCGGCGGCGGCATCGTCGACCGGCACGGCGTGTATCAGCCGCGCGTCCCGATACGGGCCGGCGTCGCGTACCAGGGATACCTCTGGGCGAAGACGACGGGTTACGACGGCCGCATCGTGGCGGCGCTGGAGGAGGACCTGCCCGGCGGGCACACGTATGCGGAGGCGGCGATCCAGGGCGTCGCGGGCGACTGGAAGCAGTACGCGTTCACGCTCCGCCCGTCACGGAGCGACACGCACGCACGCCTGGCGCTGCTCTTCGAGGGCAAGGGACGCCTGTGGGTGGACCAGCTCTCGCTCGTCCCGGGCGATGCCGTCGGAGGAGTACGGGCCGACGTGGAGGCGCGCGTGGCCGCGTTGCGTCCGGCGTTCCTGCGCTGGCCGGGCGGCAACGTCGCCCAGGATTACCACTGGGCCTGGGGGGTCGGGCCACGTGACCGCCGACCCGTCTGGGTAAACCTGTCCTGGAAGAACGAGCCGGAGCCCGGCGACATCGGCACCGATGAGTTCATCGCGCTGAGCCGCCGCGTGGGCGCGGAGCCGTCGATCACAGTGAACGTGGAAGGGCGGGGCGCCACCGCGGAGGAGGCCGCGGCCTGGGTCGAGTACTGCAACGGCGCGGCGACGTCGAAGTACGGGGCGATGCGCGCCGCCAACGGGCACCCCGAGCCGTACGAGGTGAAGCTCTGGGAGCTGGGCAACGAGATCTGGGGCGATTGGGTGCGCGGGCATACCGACGCCGCGACCTATGCCCGCAACGCGGTCCGCTACGCGCAGGCCATGCGCGCGGTGGACCCCACGATCCAGCTCATCGCCGTGGCCGACAACGACATGGGCTGGAACCGCACGGTGCTCACGACGGCCGGCGGGGCGATCGACTACCTGGCCATCCATCACTACTACGGGCGGAAGCAGATGGCGGACGACGCGCGCAACCTCATGGCGCGGCCGCTCTTCCACGAGCGGTTCTACCCGGAGGTCGAAAGGCTGATCCGGGAGGTGGCGCCCGGGCGGAACATCCGGCTCGTCATCAACGAGTGGGGGCTCGACCTGCCCGAGGCGCGCCAGCACTCGATGGAAGCGGCGCTCTATGGCGCGCGGCTGATGAACGTGTTCGAGCGCAGCAGCCCGCTCGTGGCCATGACCGCGGAGTCGGACCTCGTCAACGGATGGCCAGGCGGGATCATCCAGGCCAGCGGGCCACGTGTCTTCGTGACGCCGCTGTACCACGTTAACCAGCTCTACAACACGCACCGGGGACGCGACCGGCTGAAGACCACCGTCGAGGGCCCCACGTTCGAAACGAGCAAAGAAGGCACGGCCGTGCCCGTCCTCGACGCCGTGGCCAGCCGATCCGCGGACGGCTCGGAGATCTACGTCAAGGCCGTGAACACGTCACCCACGAGCGCGGTCGACACCGAGATCGACCTCCGCGGCGTGGACGTGCGTCCGGAAGGGGAGTGGCACGTCCTGACCGCGCCCAGCCTGGAGACGCACAACAGCTTCGCCGCGCCGGACGCGGTGCGGCCTCGCCGCGAGCCGTTGAGGTCCGGCCCGCGCTTCCGCGTCGCGTTGCCTCCGCGATCCGCATCCGTGATCGTGTTGCGCACCGCGAGCGGCCGGCGACCCTGATTCGCGCCCGCATCGCGCCTGGCGGCCGCATCGCGTCTAGCGGCCGCGTCGTCCCGGTCAGGGCGTTGAGTGTGTGACGCTCAAATCAACTTGTTCTGGAACAAGTACGCGTGGCCTATAGAGCCGTCCCTACCACTTCAGGATGGTGAGCGAGTGCTTCGGGAACGTGTACTCGAACCCGTTCCCGCTCGTCTTCACGGCCGCGCTGCGCGTCACCGGCCGCACCACCTTGTCGTTGCCGAACGTGTGCGTGGCCTTGAGGTCGGGATTGTTCAGCTCCCAGACGCTCACGGGCCCCGCGGGCGCGCCGGCCACGTTCTCGACGCGCGCGGTGATGTCGCTCTTCTCGCTCCGGTTCAGGACGTTCACGTAGACCTGCCGCGACCTGGGGTCGTAGGTCGCGGACACGTCGAGGTAGCCGAGCTCCCGCCCCGCGTCGGGCTTGTATTTCGGAGAGTCGACCAGCACGTCGAGTGACGAAAGGCCGCGCTGCTTCGCGTATTCGGCGATGGGGAAATAGGTCGTCTGCAGATAGAGGCCCTGCTTGTTCGTGAAGATGGGCGCGATCACGTTCACGAGCTGCGCCAGGTTCGCCATCTTCACGACGTCGGCATGGCGGATGAAGGAGTTCAGGAACATGCCCATGGCCAGGGCGTCCGCGAAGTCGTATTTCTCCTCCAGGCC